>JANQGB010000959.1 GCA_028277545.1 Phycisphaerae bacterium
TCGAACAGCGCCTGGACACCTTTGGCGTGTTCGGAACCGTCAAGCTGGCCGACCAGGCCAGTAACATGATTCTGACCAACGAGATGCGGGGCTTACGTACAACGGCCCACTTCCTCCCGGTGATGTTCCTGGCGGTGGCGGCCCTGGCTCTAAATGCCCTGATCACCAGCAACGCTGAACGGCAGCGCACCGTGATCGGCACTCTGAAGGCACTTGGGTACACCAACGCCACCGTGTTCGCCCATTTCGTCAAGTACGCCCTCGTCGTGGGCCTGGCGGGCAGCCTGCTGGGATGCGCCATCGGCTATTGGCTGGCCGGGGGGCTCACCGAGATCTACCGCGCCGAGTTCTTCAAGTTCCCCGAGTTGGTCAACCAGGTTTACCCGGATGTCATGCTGGTCGGCATAGCGATCAGCGTGGCCTGCGCGGTGCTGGGTGCCCTGCGCGGGGCACGGCGTATGGTCCGCTTGAATCCGGCGGAGTCGATGCGGCCCAAGCCGCCGCGGGCCGGACACCGGCTGGCCCTCGAGCGGTTCGCTGGCCTGTGGCAGCGGTTGGGAACAACGTGGCAATCCGTGCTGCGCAACGTGGTCCGCGAACGGGGGCGATCGCTGTCAGGTGTGTTCGCATCGCTGATCGGCGCTGCCTTGATGCTGATTTCCTTTTATCAGTCCGACGCCATGGACTTCCTGGTGCGCTTTCAGTTCGAGCGGCTGCTGACCAGCGATTATACACTGGTTTTCGGAGACGACCGGGACCGCGGGGCACTGCACGAGGCCCGCCGGCTGCCCGGCGTGGATTATGCCGAGGCGGCCTTCAACGTGGCCTGCACGCTGCGCCAGGGAAGCCGTCATCGCAAGGTGGTCGTTGAGGGCATAGAGCCGGATAGCGTGCTGACCATCCCGAGCAACCGCACCGGCGCCGTGGTGCCGGTGCCCCGGAGTGGGCTGCTTTTGACCAGGAGGATGGCCGCTCTGCTACAGGTTGACACTGGGGACCAGGTGCAGTTGGTGCCGGTCAAGGGGCTCAAGCAGCCGCGGACTGTGAGGGTCGCGGGAATCATCGACTCCTACGTGGGTCTGGGGATCTACGCCGACTACCATTGGCTGAACCGGCTGGTCGGCGAGGCCGACGCGGTGAACGCCGTGCAACTCAGGACCTCGCAGTCCCTTGCTGACCGACTGGCGCTGTACCGGGCAGTGAAGCGAATGCCGGCGGTACAGGGAATTCACTCGGCCAGGGAGACCAAAGAGAACCTCGAGGCCCAGGTGCTGGGCTCCATGAGAGTGATGAGCGCCGTGATCATCGGCTTCGCCGGGTTGATCTACTTCGGCAGCATTCTGAACGCCTCGCTCATTTCGCTCAAGGAGCGGCAGCGCGAAGTGGCCACCTATCGCGTGCTGGGCTACTCGCCCGGGGAAGTCGGCAACATGTTTCTGCGCGAGAGTCTGCTGGTCAACCTGCCCGGGGCCCTGATCGGGCTGCCGGTGGGGTACTGGCTGTCGACCGCCTACGCCGCCAGTTTCGACACTGACACGTTCCGCTTCCCGCTGATCATAAACCCGCGGAGTTTCATCTGGGCCTTCCTGCTGGCTCTTATGTTCACTCTGGCAGCCCACCTGCTTGTCAGGCGGTCGATCAACAGGCTGAACTGGCTGGAGGCGCTTAACCTCAAGGAATGACATCGGACTGGCAATCGCAAACGGAAGGAGCACTCCCATGAGACGCTGGTTCATCGTAGCCGCCGTCGTGATCGCCCTGGCTGGACTGGGCTATAGTCTCTCTGTATCCGAGGGACCGGTCGTGCAGGCTGGCCAGGCACAGCGCGGCTTGATGCGTTCTTTCATAGAGGAGCGGGCCCGGACCAGGCTGCCGCAGACTTACCGGATAACCATGCCCTCGGACGGCCGCATCCAGCCGATCACCCTCGAAGAGGGGGATCACGTTTCGGCCGGGCAGGTCGTGGCCCGCATGTCACCCCGCGACCTGCAGCTCGCGGTGGATGTCGGAGCAGCCCGCGTCAGCCAGCTTGAAGCGCAGATCGTCGATTCCGACGACAGCCGGCTGGAGAACACGACGCTGGACGCCGTCAGGGACGAAGTCAAGGCCATGGACAACGTCCTGGCAGCCACCAACGAGCAGACCAAGGCCGCCAAGGCTCGACTCGAACTCGCCGAGTGGGATCTCAAGCGTATCCAGAAGCTGGCAGAGAGCGGTGACGCGGCCGAGAAGGAGCTCCGCGACGCCCGGTTCGAGGAGGTCGACGCCCGCATAGACTACCAGACCAGCATTCTGCTGCTGCGCAGTATGGAGGCCTTCCAGAGTGCCTGGAACCTGGGGCCCAAGCTCATAACCCAGTACATCGACAAGAAGACGCTGACCCACGCCATTCTCGCGCAGGACAAGGCCGGCGCCCAGGCAACGCTATCTCAACTGGAGCTCGCTCAGCAGCGCGGCACGCTG
>JANQGB010000693.1 GCA_028277545.1 Phycisphaerae bacterium
CGGGTACGGCGTGCGTGTCGTCGGTCACGGTGAGGGCGATGTAGAGGGCTTCGCCGTCCGCGGCCATGCGCGCGGCGATGCTCAGGTCGTCGGGGCCGTTCCAGCCCACGTTCGGGTCGGGAGGAAGGATGTGTTGACGACCGGCGGTGATGTGTGGGGTAACGGCCTGCCACTCATCGGTTTTGCCGTCCGCCTGGAACGCGGAGGGGACGGGGGGCAACCGGAGCAGGTCTGCAGTGAAGGTTCGTGTCTCGTTCAGTTCCGGATGCGTGACGCCTACCTGGAATCGTGCGGTCTTGCCGGGGACGGCGGGAGCGATGCTCAGCTCGCGCCGAACGCGCCCGACACCAGCCCCAAGCGTAACCGCGTGGGCTTGCCCGTTGATGTCGACCTTCACCGTCTGGGCCGTTGTATCATGGTTCGCAAGGTCCAGTGTGATCCGGTTGGTTGCTGTCAGGGCAGCGCCCAGGAGCTGCACGAGCGTCTCCGGCCGCTGCCGCATCTGGGCCAGGAACGGAGGCTGCGGGCCCGTCAACTCCAAGGGCAGCACCCAGAAGACGGGTAGGCGCCCGATGGGGACGCAGCCACGTTCGGGAGTCAGTGTCCGGAACAGGCAATCAAACCATCTGCCGGCGGGAGCGTCCTTGGGCATCGTGACGGCCAGACCGTCCTCGTCGGCCCACCAGACGGCCACGAGTTCCTTGCGGGATTCGCACACAAAGCTGGAGCGCCAGAGGCTTTCGCCGGCGGCAACGAATTCGACGGGGCGCGTATCATTGAGTGTGTGAGCTGCCGCGGCGTAGGCGACGGCCGCGGGGAGCGCGTAGGTCGGATCGCCTCGAGTCAGGCCGTACTCTCCACCGCGCTCGTAGCAACCGCGCAACGTGAAATGCAGGTACTTCTCCACGCCCGGGACACTTTTGCCGACGATGATCGACTGCAGCACACAGGCACTGAAATCGAGCACATCCCGGCTGAGCGGGTCCGATTCCGGTGGCGTGGCCCAGCCCAGCTCCCCAATCCACATGCGCCGCGGGCGATCGTGTTCCGCCATCAGGCTCAGGGCTGCGCGACACTTCTCGGGCATGCGGTTGGCCACCGGCCACTTCGGATGCTTCCCAGGACCGAAATTGCGGGGAGAAGCGTAGGGGTGCATGGCATGGAGTTCGACGCAGTCCGCGGCCAGAGCCATCACGGCCTTGGAGAACGGCAATCCCCGATCGAAATCTCCCCCACTCACTCCCAGACCGGCAACTGTTATCTCTGGGGCCACGGCTTTCACCTCTTCATAGCCGGCTCTCAGGAACTTTGCGTAATAGGCTGCGCCTTCCTGCAGCGAGAGCCCGGAGTGGGAAACACACGTCAGGTCCGGTTCGTTCTCGATCTCGATCACGCGCACCTTGCCGTGGTAGCGCTCGGTAATCCGTCGTACGAACGCCCGCCAATCATCGATCCGCGCGGGGTCCGGCAGGGCTCTGGCTTCCGGGTGGTCTTCGCGGACCCAGCCTGCCCAAGAGGGGGCTTTCAGTACGAGGGTCAGCATGGTGTCCATCTTGCGTCGGGCCGCATCTTCCACGAAGCCGTCGTGGTTCGCCCAACGCATTCTGCCCTTCTTACCCTCGGTGAAGCGCCAAAACACGAACTTGCGGACGGCTTTGGTTCCCAGGCGTTCGGCCGGTTCCAGATCGGGGATGTGCTGCATGCCGAAGTAGCAGTCCGGGGCGGGTTGTCCGTAATGCCGCGGTTTCGGTACGACAGCGATGCCGCTGATCTCGGTCAGGACCGTGCCGGTGGTCTTGTCGGTGAGCGTTGCGCACAAGCGACGGTAGCCCTGTTCAGACGTGGCGACGGGGACATCGACTTGTTCCTGGCCCCATGCCGCCGGTGTGAATGTCCAATTCCCCAGTTCAGTCACTGCGCCGCCGGGGGCTTCGGTGTCGACGCGCAGGGTCACCGGGGCTGGGCGTTGAAGACGATTCAGGAGCCGGATCGCAAAGGACGCCTTCTCGCCTTGGAGTGCAATCCCCATCGGTACGCCGGGAGTCGCCACCGTCCGCCAGAGCTCTTCGGGTTGGACCGTTTCTACCTCAATATGCAGGCTGGATACCTGGAACTCCTGCTGATCGGGACCGCGGTTGACGGCCAGCAGGATCTGCTTGAGGGGGAAGTGCAACTTGCCGTCGTTTGCGCCGCTCCAATGTGAGCTGAAAGACTCGGGCCGCAAGGGCACCGACACCGCCGTCCACTTCCCTGGGGAAAGCTGGAATCCGCCGTTCAGCCACTGTCCGGTCGCGTCCAGCACCCGCAGTGTTCCGTCCCTCCGTTGTCCTGAACGCGCGTAGAACCCCAGCGCCGTGCTCTTCCGCACGTGTCCGCGCCAGTTGAGCCCGGCGTAACGACTCTCGCCGCCGAACGCACATTTCGCCTGCACGCAGACTCCGCGCTCCGGATCCTGGACTACGCCCAATTCCGACGTGGCCCCCGGAAATTCCGCGCCGATTACCGGCCGCCAGAAGGTCAGTTCACGGGCCGAATCCAGCAGGAGTTTCTCGGCCCGCAGCAACGAGCAGCCCCAGACGGTGCAGATCACAGCAGCGAGGCGGGTCATGTTTCTCATCCGATCATCCCCAATCAGGAGCTCTGGCCATATCCAGAGCTGGTGGCGTTCTGCGGCGGAGCCCGGAGAGCAAGGTACTGCGGAAGCCCTGACGAGGCAAAGGTTCAGCTGGAGAAGAGTGGCCGAGAACTGGCTTCAGAGGATTTCGTGGCGGGCGATGATCTCGTTCTGGGTGGCCAGCGAGAGGTCGTTGAAGCGGGCGCAGAAGCCGCTCACGCGGACCAGGAGACCGGCGTGTTTCTCGGGGTGTTCCTGAGCGTCGCGCAGGACGGCGCTGTCGGTGACGTTGATTTGGAGCTGGAGACCGCCGCTGGTGAAGTAGGTTTCCATCAGGGCCATGATGGCGGAGAGGCCATTCTCGGTGGCGGCGCAGGCGGGATCGAAGCGGAGGTTGAGGGTCAGGCCACCGGCGCAGCGATAGTGGTCGAAGGCGGTAACGTCGCCGATGACGGCGGTCGGGCTGGTGATGTCGACGTCGGTGCGTGGGCCGATGCTCGAGACGAGCGGCTCGCCGGCGCGGCGACCGTCGGGCAGAGCGCCCACGGCGTTGGCCCAGCTTGTGAAGAGGGTCCAGACGAGGAGGCCGGGGCGGAATGTCCCGCCACGCGGGTTGGTGCGGAGTTCGCAACGATCATAGAAGGCGTGAACGGCGGCGCGCGCCATCTCGGCGGTTTCGGGGGTGTTGGCGCCGTAGGCGGGGCTGGCGGTGCGGAGACGCTGGCGGAGCGGTTCGTTGCCGTCGAAGTCGGCGCGGAGAGCATCGAGGAGAGCGTCGAGGGAGAGTTCGTCGGAGTCGTAGACGAGGCGCTTGATGTTGAGGAGCGAGTCGACGACGTTGGCGATGCCGACCCCTTGGACCTCGGTGAAGTTGTACCGTGCCCCGGCCGGTGAGATGTCGACGCCGGTGTCGATGCAGTCGTCGATGATGGCCGAGAGGAAGGGGTGCTGGGCGTTCTCGCCTGCGAGCCGGTCCGTGGTGTTGTCGGAGTGGGCCATGAGTTCGAGGAAGTACCCCAACTGCTGCTCATAGGCTGCGAACAGGGCGTCGAAGGTGGTCAACTGATCGGGTGTTCCCGTTTTCGGTCCGAGCTGCTTGCCGGTGCGGGGATCGGCGCCGTTGAAGAGGGCCAGCTCGAGGCACTTGGTCAGGTTGAAGAAGTTGCCGACCCAAGGGTGGCAGCAGCCCTGCACACCAAGCTCGACGCACCCCCCGGGAACGACGTTGATAGCGTCTTCAGGCGAGACACCGGCGTTGGTCATCGCCCTGATCGCGGCCGGATCGCCGTAGAACGCGGGCTGACCGAAGCCCTCAGCGGCCAGTTCGACGGCACGGCGGAAGAACTCCCGGTCGATGTTCTCGTGCCACCTAACGGACAGGCTCGGGGTTA
>JANQGB010000737.1 GCA_028277545.1 Phycisphaerae bacterium
GGTGTCACCGTTGGTGATGAACATCTTGTCGCCATTGATGACCCACTCGTTGCCATCCTTGACCGCCGTGGTGCGCAGGGCCGCCGCGTCACTGCCACTGCCCGCCTCGGTCAAGCCCCAGGCGCCCATCGTCTTACCGCTGGCCAGCGTGGGCAGGTACTTCCGCTTCTGTTCGTCGCTGGCGCCTTGCAGCAGGTGCCCGCAACACAGGCCGTTGTGGGCCGCCAGCATCAGGGCGGTGCCGCCGCAGTGGCGGGCAATCTCCTCGATGATGACGCTCACGCCCAGGTAGCCAAGGCCCGCTCCGCCCAGTTCCTCCGGGATGAGCAGGCCCATGAAGCCCAAGTCGGCGAACTGGGCGACAATACTGTCGGGCAGTTTACCTTCGCGATCCCACGCGCGGGCATTTGGCGCTATGGCCTCGGCCGCAAACTTCCTGGCCATGTCCCGCAACGCAACCAATTCTTCCGGAAGTGCATAGTCCATTTGATGACTCTCGGTGAGAAACGCAACCTTCTATGACTACGACAGTTAGCCTCACTTAAACAATTCGGCACAGCATAGCGGAAATCATCATAGCCCGAACCGCCCGGCGATGCAAAGGCGACCGCCAGTGGCCGCGCGCCACGAAATGCAGGCAGCGCGCGCGGCTGGGTCGTGCCGTTGCAGAGCAGGATCGCGCCGCGAAAGTGCGGCGAAGAGCAGCATTCCGGCTCGCCTACGGAGCCCATAGCCCTCCGGTCTCGCTGAGCCATTGGACTACTCTGTCGCTCGCGGCCTGAACGTCGTTGGCCGAAACGTCGAGCTCCAAAGTCGGCAGCGCCGGTTGCTCCACCAGTCGGCGCATGGCCCGTTGCTCTTCGATGAAGGGCTGCAGGTCGTCGTACTGAGCAGGATTGCCCGACACCTTGAGCCGCTCAGTTCGGGCGGCCTCGAAGGACTCTGGCGCCCGGGTGCAGAATACCAATCGAAAACCCAGCGCCGCCAGACGCTGCTCCAGCCACGCGAAATCGTAGTCGATGCCGTGGACGCCCTTCTGGTAGACCATGGTCGAGACGTGAAAACGGTCAATGATCCACGAGTAGTACCGTTGAAGCTCGAAGAGGCGCGTCCAGGTCCGGTAGGTTTCCAGGGCTAGCTGCGACTCGTCCGGATTGAAGTTGATGATTCCCCGGCCCCAGGGGCGATTGGTGAATGCGCACCACTCGCCTGAGATCAGCGGCGAGTGATAGCGGTACTTTCGCGGACCGACGAAACCGGGATGCTCGTTCAGGGTGAAAGCGATCTCAGTCTTGAGCGTTAGACGCGTGCCCTCGAGAATGACCTTCGGGCAAAGCTTCCTCCACGTTGAGCTGTCGGACACGGCAGCCACTCCTGCGCGTCTGACCTGAGGGACGAGCGGGGTGCCGCGGGATGGATACTGCGGGCCACACCCGGCGCCAGCCGCCTACTCGGCGAACTCGCAATGGGGCCAGCCCTGCTCCGCGTAGGATATCAACGACACGGAACCTTCTGCGTCCACGTCAAGGACCCAGAGCCGGTGGCAGTCACAACCGTCGAAGCAGTCCCAGAAGCCGTCGTCGATCTCGTATCGATAAGTACCGCCCAGCGGCGTGACGGTGATGTAATCGTCGATGCCGATCATCCAGTTGGGTTCGGCCCAGTTCACCTCGGGCAGGCTGGCGTACTCGGCCGCCAGCAGCGGAGCGTTGAGGTTGTCGCAGAAGGTCAGCACTCGCCAGGTGCCGTGGATCTCCTCGTCAACTACGAAGTAGTATTCGTTCAGCGCTGCGTACGCCGGAGAGCTGACGGATATTCCCACGATCAACTGGTTCGGCACGTAGTCCGCATCATCAACGACGGTGACCAGTTCGGGATAGGCCGCCCGGATCAGAGCCAGGTCGCCGGCGATGCGTTCGTACTCGGCATCCGGGGCCCGCAACTGCCCGGACACCGCCATGGCCAGCGTTTCCGCTTCGAGGTTGTCGCGATGCGGCCCGTAGCCAAACGAGGTCTCCCCGAATCTCGGCGACAGCAGGGCGAAGTCCGCCAGGTCCACGTCGGTGTCGTCGTCCTGGTCGGCCGCAGCGAAGTCCGCTGCGTCGCACCCCGGAGGCGGAATCGCCACGCCGGCACCCGACAGGCAGGCGGCGAACACCGCGTGGTCGGCCAGGCCCACCTCACCGTCACCGTCGAAATCTCCTGGGCGGCGACAGTCATCCGCCTGTACGGTGAAGGCCATCCCGCCCGGAAGAATCACGATAGCCGTCCACGCTACCCACAATCTTCTCATGAGCCCCGCCCTCCTCTCTAATCAGGCCTGCATGCCGCAGATGCGTCCCACGACCGCATCACTCAAATTAGCACAGTGCCGCGAAGCTGTGTTGGCCCCCGAACCGTCAGGATACCAACTTCGCCCGGCCAAGGGCACCCATCGACCGGCCGAGATTGGGCCATGGCCAGCCCCGTCCAGGCAGCGGGGCGCCCGGCGATCCGGCCACCACCAGAAACCAGATTGCATGCGAGGGCCTGAGGCATTACACCTTGGCAGGTGAGGCCCCAGATGACCAGGCAGGACTGGATCGATATTTCGGACGAATTCACCGAGTGGGTGTGCTACGCGAATGCGGGCATGCTGAGCCGGGGAAATCTCTATTGCTTCAACCACGCCGTGGCCAATCTGCCTACGGATGATCCGGTGGTTGAGATCGGTTCTTTCGCGGGCCTGTCCACCAACCTGCTGGCCCATTACCTGCGCAAACACGGGCGCTGCAACAGGCTCATTACCTGCGACAAGTGGATGTTCGAGGGCGCGGATGCCGGAACGACGGTCGGTGACTCGCCCATACCGCACGAGGAGTACCGTGATTTCGTGCGGGCAACCTTCATCCGCAACGTACGCTTCTTCAGCCGGGACCGGCTACCACACACCGTGGAGATGCTCTCTGACCAGATGTATGAGGCTTGGCGCGAGCAACTGGAAGAACAGGACGTCTTCGGGCGCAGCGTGAGGCTCGGCGGCCCCATCAGCTTCTGCTACATAGACGGCAACCATTCCTATGAGTGCGCCAAGCGGGACTTCCAGAACACGGACGAGTTTCTGGTGCCCGGCGGGTTCATTCTCTTCGACGACTCGGCCGACGGTTCGCAATGGGAGGTATGCCGCGTGATCGAGGAGATCAAAGCGGCCGGCAGGTACGAAGTCGTGGCCCGCAACCCGAATTATCTGTTCGTGAAGAAGTAGCCCCGCGGCACTGGCCGGCATCTGCCAGGGTGCCGCCGCAGTACGCCTACAGTACCAGCTTCATGAATCGGGCCCCTTCGATGGGGTTGTGCCTATAGGCGCGGGTCTCTTCAAAGCCCAGCGACTCGTAGAGTGTAATGGCGGCCTTCATCCAGGGGACGGTGTCCAGCAACATCTGTAGATAGCCCATCTGTCGAGCTGCTTCGATGCTCCCGGTGGCGAGGATCCGTCCCACACGCTGGCCGCGGAAGGCGGGCCGCACGTAGAGC
>JANQGB010000943.1 GCA_028277545.1 Phycisphaerae bacterium
AGCTGCGCAGATTCTTGACCAGCTACGAGCGCGAAGGCCAGGCGGTGTCGTGGGAGCGGTCGGCCAGTGTAGCTCGGGTCTTCTCCGAGCGGCGCTGGCAGGAGTTTCGGGAGGACGTGCGCTTCTTTCAGGCCCGAATCCCAGCCAACTGGTGGCAGTTCGTGTTGATAGACCACGGCTTCAACGCCACGCCGTTCTGGACCATGGTGGCGTCCTCGCTATCGACCCACTTACCGCTGCACGACGGTTCGCTCTACGCGCTGGCAGCGCTGGACCTGCTACTGATTGCCGCCATGCTTTTGCTGGTGCGGTACGCCTTCGGCACGAAGACCTGCCTGCTGCTGGCCATCTTCGTCTTTGCCAACTTCTTCGGCGTCTTCGACATCACTGGTGGCGCATTCCTCCGCCAACTCTGGCTGGCGGCTCTGATCGGGTTCGTATGCTTCTTCAAGAAGGGCAGGCTGGTGCTGGCCGGTCTCTGCCTGGCTGTGGCCGCCCTGGACCGCGTCTTTCCGCTGCTCTTCGGGCTTCTGCCCGCCTTTCTGTTCGTCAAGGAGACGGTGGGCCGGAGATCGCTGCGACACGCGCAGTCCCGGTTTATTGCCGCGCTGGCAGGCTCGCTCGTGCTCCTGGGCGGGCTGAGCGCTGTCACCAGCGGAGAAACGGCGGCCTGGAAAGGCTGGTACGGCAAGATCCGCGCCCACAACCAGTGTTTCTACATCAACCAGATCGCGATGAGGAACCTCTTCGTCGTCAACCCGGCCACGGCCCACCAGAACGTGGCCGATGGATGGAACGAAGCCTCGTGGTGGCGGGAGCGGGAGACCTTGGATGCCCGGTCGCGGCACACGCTGCTGGCTGTTCGGGCTCTGCTGCTGGTCCTGCTTGTTTTCCTGGTCGTCGGACAGAAGGACTCGGAGCCGTCGCTGGCCCTGCTGTCGTTCACCCCGTTTCTGTTGTTCTATCCTGCCAACTACTACTGTGTCTTCCTGGCGGTCATTATCGTTTGTTGGCAGAGGGCGTTCTGGCTGGCCCTGGCCATGCAGGCGCTGCAAGGCCTGTTCTGGCTGCTAACCGTGGCCTTCGCGACCGCCGCTCACCTGGAGTTGCTGCATTGGATAGTCGCGCTGTGCCTGGTGGTGACCTTCTTGGTGTTCCTGACGATCTCACTGCTGCAGACTGTCCGG
The DNA here is from genome assembly GCA_028277545.1 of Phycisphaerae bacterium. Classification (GTDB taxonomy): domain Bacteria; phylum Planctomycetota; class Phycisphaerae; order UBA1845; family UBA1845; genus JANQGB01. The sequence goes on from JANQGB010000943.1 coordinate 1,188, forward strand.
CGTAAGCCCGTGTTGTCCAGGGCAGGTCAGCTCATCCTGGCCGGGGGGGCGGTGTGCCTGGCCGGTGCGGTGGTGGCTGACGTGTACGAGGGCCGGGCGGATCGTGACCGGGTGGCTCTGGATCTGGTGCCGGAGGACGTCCGCTCGGTCAATGGGGCCGAGGTGATGTCGGAGCAGATGGCCCGGTGGGGCACTGGCTGGTCCCGAAACGATCACCTGGTATTCATGGCTCAGGCGCCCGGGGCCCACTGTACGATCAACGTGCCGGCCAGCCGAGCCGGCTCGCACAGGGTCAGGATCGACTACTCGGAAGCGCCCCCGTTCGGGGTGACAGCGCTGGCCGTGAACGGGCAGGCGCCATTGCAGTCCGTTGACCTCTACTCACCGCGGGTCGGCATCCGCCCGGTCGTATACGAGGACATCGTACTGCGCGAGGGCAGCAACGAATTCACCTTTACCGTTCAAGGCAAGCATCGTGCCTCGCAGCACTATCACTTTGCGCTTGACCGGATAGCCGTGGATTGGGCAGGCGAACCGGATGAGTCCGCTGGTGGGGCGGCATCAGGCCAGAACCCACGACACCGCCGTGTCCAGCGCCCGGCGGCGCTGCTGGCCTGATGCCGCCCCACCAGCGGACTCATCCGGTTCGCCTGCCCAATCCACGGCTATCCGGTCAAGCGCAAAGTGATAGTGCTG
>JANQGB010000988.1 GCA_028277545.1 Phycisphaerae bacterium
GTCGCGGCCATCTCCTCGAACGACTGCAGATCGTGGGCCCGCCCAACCTCGTGCCCACCGGGCAGGACGAAGATGAAATCTCCGAAACCCAGGTTGCCCAGCAGGAACATCCGCAGATCCCTGAGCAGGCTGCGGGATTGCTTGTTCAGGAACGACGTCTGCAGCTCGGAGGCAGTAGAGGCGTGCGAGTTATCCGAGGATTGCAGCAGGATCGGCAGGTGCGGCGAGTCGTTGCGAATCAGCCTGGCCAGGTGCAGCCCGGCCTCGTCGTCCAACTCGCCGTTCTTTGGAAAGCGGATGTCGGAAATCACGCCCAGCAGGTTGTCGCGGAACTGAGAGCACAGGTCCCAGGCTTCCTCGAACGTCTCGGCCAGCAAAATTTTGGGGCGGGCCCGCATCCGCAACAGGCGCTGCATAACGTTGATGCCGTCGGCGATCAGCGACTGGGTCAGCTTCACCACCTCGCCGTAGATCAGCGGCAGGTAGGCCGAATAGAACCGGACGCTGTTCTCGACCAGCACTATCACCCGCACGTCGCCCTCCCGGGCGTCGTGTTCGGCGTTCAGGCAATCCTCCACGAACTTGACGATGGCCAGCAGGATCTTGGCGTCGCCGCTCCAGACGAACATCCGGTCGATGGCCTTGCAACTGGACAGCTCTGGATGCCGGGCCAACTCCCGGGCCTCGCCCGCCAGAACCACCAAGGGCAGGTCCGGGCGAATCTGTTTAACCGCCCGGGCGAAGTCCGGCAGGCTCCACTGGGCCAGTCGGGTCATGGTTATGATCAGGTCAACCGGCTGGCTGCGGATGTACTCCAACGCCTCCTCACCAGTCGACGCCCGGGTCACTCGCGGTGCGTGACTGAGGTTCATGTCCAGGTATTCGCGGGTGATCAGTTCGGTGAGCAGCCCCTCCTCTTCCAGGATGAACGACTCGTACAGGCTGGATACCAGCAGGACGTTCTGTACCCGGTGGGGCATCAGGTTGTGGAACCCGCAGAAGTGCAGGTCCACTTCGTTCTCTTCCCAACTGGGCTTGTCTTCGGCCATCTCGTGCTCCCGCTGGGGCCGCCGCTACTCAGTCCGACTCCGTAGGCCCGGCGGCTGGCGGGCGAGGATACCAAAAACAGGGGCGAGGCGGAATTCCGCCTCGCCCCGTGGTTGGCGAATGCTTCATTTGGCCAGGTGGCAGTGCGGGCGCGGCCCGCGCCGCCGGGCGTCTCTCTAGACGACGCCCTGATCCATCATCGCGTCCGCTACCTTGAGGAAGCCGGCGATGTTGGCACCGTTTACATAGTTGCCCGGCGTACCATAGGCCTCGGCCGTCTCGACGCAGGCCTTGTGGATGCTCTTCATGATGTCGTGCAGCTTGGTGTCGACCTCTTCCCGGCTCCAGGCCAGCCGCATCGAGTTCTGCGACATCTCCAGACCGGAAACGGCCACGCCACCGGCGTTGGCTGCCTTGCCCGGGCCGTAGAGAATCTTGCTCTCCAGGAAGACGTTGATGCCGTCCGGCGTGGTCGGCATGTTGGCGCCCTCGGAGACGCAGTAGCAGCCCTTCTTGACCAGGTTGTTGGCATCCTCGACGTTGATCTCGTTCTGAGTGGCGCTGGGCAGGGCGACGTCGCAGTTCACCTCCCACAGCGGGTTGCACTTGGCACCCGATTCAGTGGGCTGGAAGCTAGCCTTGGGGTACTTTTCGATGTACTCCTTGATCCGACCGCGCTTGACGTTCTTCAGGTCCATGACGAAGGCCAGCTTCTCGCGATTGATGCCGTCCTCGTCGATGATGAAGCCGTTGGAGTCGGAGAAGGTCAGCGGCACGCCACCCAGGTCCAGAACCTTCTCGGTGGCGAACTGGGCCACGTTGCCGGAGCCCGAAACGACGCAACGCTTGCCCTTGAGCGACTCGCCGCGGGTCTTGAGCATCTCTTCGGCGAAGTACACCTGGCCGTAACCAGTCGCCTCAGGCCGGATCAGGCTGCCGCCCCAGTTCAGGCCCTTGCCGGTCAGGACGCCTTCAAACTTGCGGGTCAGCTTCTTGTACTGACCGTACATGAAGCCGATCTCGCGACCGCCCACACCGATATCGCCCGCCGGCACGTCCACGTCGGCGCCGATATGGCGGAACAGCTCGCTCATGAAGCTCTGGCAGAAGCGCATGACTTCCATGTCGCTCTTGCCCTTGGGGTCGAAGTCCGACCCGCCCTTACCGCCGCCGATGGGCAGCGTGGTCAGACCGTTCTTGAAGACCTGCTCGAAACCGAGGAATTTGATGATGCCCAGGTTGACCGACGGGTGGAACCGCAGGCCGCCCTTGTAGGGGCCGATGGCGCTGTTGAACTCGACCCGCATGCCGCGGTTCACCTGCACCTCACCCTGGTCGTCCACCCACGGGACGCGGAACATGATCACCCGCTCGGGCTCGACGATTCGATCGAGGATCTTACCCTTGCGGTACTCAGGGTGCTTGTCGAGCACCGGCATCAGCGATTCGGCGACCTCTTGAACCGCCTGGTGAAATTCCTTCTGCTCGGGGTTCTTGGCGATGACACCCGCCATGAAGGTGTCCACAGCGTTAGCCATTGGTCTTTCTCCTTCTCTAGACTCGTCCGTTACTTCGCCTCGTCGCGAACATTAAAATCGGGCCGTGTTGCACCGCCAGCGACCGAACCTGGGTTGATGCGTCGGTCCGCCTTGCCCTGAATTCTGTCGAGCCCGGCACGAATCACGTCGACCATCCCCGTGACCAGCACATGGGAGCCTTCTCGGCCTTCGCTCGCGACTTCGGTACAACGCGGTTTCCAGCAAGCCCGCCAAACTACCGTGACAGCGTGCGAACATGCAAGTTTCGTGCCATCAACGGGCTACCGGAGAGCTGATACGGCCATCGCGTTTAGGGCCGTCTAAAACGTCATGACACTAACCGGCCCTGGTCTGCCAACGGCATTTTCCGCAATGTCCGCAATAGCTACGGTCCGGGCGGACGACCTGTCGCAGCCGACCCGTAGCGCCGCTCCCAGACCTCCTCCGCCTCGGGGCGGCGGACGTAGATGGGCACCAGCGATCCGGGGTCATCAAATTGCCCGCTGCGGGCCTTGCCATGCCCGAGACGTTGGACAGCCTCCGCCCGGGCGCGATTCAGCTCTTCTGGCAACACGCAGAAGCCTGCACGTGCGATGGCCTCCGCATGGTAGGCTATGCCTTCACCGACCGCCGGGCAGCCAGCAGGTAGCGTGGCGGCCAATCGGTCGACGTCCCATTCGTTCGGTTCGTCTGCGCGCTGGTACTGGCCGCGTTGCAGTGAGAACGAGGCAGCGTACACGCGCTGTCGCTTGGCGTCCAAGACGACCACCAAGTTCGCCGGCGGGTCCTGAGTGTCCAGCACGTTCTGGGCAATCACGTCGAGCGTCGGGACGGCCACCACGCCAGCCCCGACCGCCCAGGCCAGGGTGCGGGCCACCGTGATGCCCAGCCGTAGCCCGGTGAAGCTGCCCGGGCCGGCGGACACGTAGACTTCCCCCAGCGAACTCGGCGAAACACCGTGTCGATGGCAGACGGTCTCGATTGAGGGCAGGAGTTCTACGGCATGGCGCTGGGCGGCACTAAAGACTACTGTCTCGAGAAGC
>JANQGB010001093.1 GCA_028277545.1 Phycisphaerae bacterium
GACTGGGCACGCTCGAGGCCTACCCCAACCGCGACTCGCTTGGTTACCTGGATCTGTACGGCCTGCAGGAGGTCGAGACGATGTTCCGCGGCACCTTCCGCTACGCCGGTTGGTGCGACACGCTCAAGCGGATCGTCGATCTGGGCCTGCTCGAAGAGACGCCGGTGACCTACCCGGCTGGCACCACCTACGCCCAGTTCACCGCCAGCCTCCTGAAGGGCGCCTCGACAGGCAACCTGCGCAAGGACCTGGCGGCGCAGTTCGGCATAGACGAATCAGCAGATCCTCTGGACCGCATGGAGTGGCTGGGCCTGTTCAGCGACGAGCCGATCACCATTACCGGCAAGGAAACGACGCCCCTGGATGTGCTCGCGGCCCTGATGCTGGAACGCATGCCCTACGGTGACGGCGAACGTGACATGATCGCCCTGTGCCACTACTTCCAGGCCAAGTTCGCCGACAAGGCGGACGAGAAGATCACCTCGACGCTGATCGACTACGGCCAGCCGAACGGTGATTCCTCGATGGCCCGCACGGTCAGCCTTCCTGCTGCCGTGGCCGCCAAGATGATCGTGACCGGCGAGCTGGTGGTCCCCGGCGTCCACATTCCGGTGATCCCGGAGATCTACAACCCGGTCCTCGATGAGCTGGCCACCATGGACATCCGCTGCGTCGAGAGAACCACGGAGGTATAGCTGCTCACGCGGCCGCCTCTTGCGGCCGTTGACGCCGATATTCCTGTTTGTTTCCTTTTCCCTCTCCTCCACACGTTAGAGCCCCGGCTGGCAACGGCCGGGGCTTCCGTGTTATTGGGGCAAGCGTCAGGCCCGGCGAGTTCCCGTACGTGGTGGGCGGGGGGCCGTCGCCTGGCGGCGCCGGCTGGTCAGCAGTTGTGGCGCGTCTGTCCCGGCGACCATCGCTCTGAGCTTCCGGGAATGCGCCTCCTCTTCACGCCTGAGGCGTTCGCGCTGAATCCGATTCAGCAGCAGGAGTACACCGCACAGCAGTACCGCTGCCACCAGCATCAGGATTACGGTGGTCGTCTCGTCCTCCTTGCCATGCCCGGCAAAGTGTCGATGTACGCCCTGGATTCGTTCTCCGGCGGTCACGGTGCGGGCGAGCAGCGTTGCGAGCATGGCAGATGCCTCCGTCGGCCACCGCGCAGCTCCTCTGCTGGCGGTTCAGTGCGCCGCGTGATCGTAGTATCGGTCCGGAGCCACGTTCGCTGGAGTACGTATCAGTTGCCTGGCCAGACTTGTCGCGGCCCTCTCAACGCCTCACGATTTGCATCCCGCCAGGATTCGGCACACAATACCGGCCGGCCCGCTGCGGGCGGCGACGTACCCGCCTATTATCGGCTAAGCGTTTTGGGAAGGCAGCAGAATGAAGATACACGAATACCAGGCTCGAGAGTTATTGGCCGACGCAGGCGTTCCCGTTCCGGACTCCAAGGTGGTCGAAAGCGTCGCTGACGCGGTGGCGGCACACGAGGCCCTGGGTGGAACGGTCGTAGTCAAGGCTCAGGTTTTCGCCGGCGGACGCGGTAAGGCCGGCTTTGTCAAACTCTGTTCGTCGCCCGACGATACTCGCCAGGCTGCCGAGTTCATGCTCTCCAACCGGATGGTTTCCAAGCAGACCGGGCCCGAAGGGATCGAAGTAACCAAGCTGTTGGTCGCCCAGGCAGTAGACATAGACTGCGAGTACTACGTGGCCGTGGTGCTGGACCGGGCCAGGCGCCGCCCGGTCGTCATGGTCTCCCGTGAGGGCGGCGTCGAGATCGAGGAGGTCGCCGCCAACACTCCAGACGCGATTCACAAGGAGTGGACTCACCCCCACCTGGGACTGCTGGACTTCAGGACGGCCCGCCTGATACACGCCCTGGGCCTGGACGACAAAGAACAGGTCAAGGGCGCCCGCAAGGTGATTACCGGGCTGGCCAGGGTGTTTGAGCAGTACGACTGTAGCCTGGCAGAGATCAACCCGCTGGTCCGGACAAAGGACGGGCGGATAATGGCCATCGACGCGAAGATGAACTTCGACGACAGCGCCCTGTTTCGCCAGAAGCGGCTGCAGGAGATGTTCGATCCGTCAGAAGAGAATCCCAACGAGCTCAAGGCCAAGGAGCACGACCTTTCGTACATCGCCCTGGACGGCAACATAGGCTGTCTGGTCAATGGGGCGGGCCTGGCCATGTCGACCATGGACATCATCAAGCTCCACGGCGGCGAGCCGGCCAACTTCCTCGACGTGGGCGGATCGGTCACCACCGAGGCCGCCATCGAAGCCTTCCGCATCATTCTCGCCGACGACAAGGTCAAGGGGGTGCTGGTCAACATCTTTGGCGGCATCGCCAAGTGCGACACTATCGCCGAGGCGCTCATCGCGGCGGCCAAGGACGTAGGGTTCAATGTGCCGGTGGTGGTCCGCCTGGAGGGCACCAATGTT
>JANQGB010001100.1 GCA_028277545.1 Phycisphaerae bacterium
GTACATAGAAACATCCAGTCCCCGAGTGAAAGGCGATAACGCAATATTGGAAAGACCCCCGTTGACCTTTGGAGGGAACATGTGTTTTAAATTCTTTTACCACATGTATGGTGCAACACAGGTCTTCCGCCAGGCCCTCTTCCGGGCGGGCGTCGAAGAACACCTGGTCCGGACGCCACTGGTGGTGCGGCCGCCGGGCCTTCATCGCTTCACCGGGTGTCAGGCCGTAGTCAGCCAGCCCCAGGAAGACCGACAGGACGGAGCTGATTATTCTCGGCCCGCCCGATCCGCCGAGCAGCATACAGGGCGCGCCGTCGCGGAGGACTATGGTCGGCGTCATGCTGGACAGAGGTCGCTTGCCCGGAGCGACCGCGTTGCGGTGCGATTGCACCAGTCCGTAGACATTGACCTTGTCCGGTTCGGCGGCGAAGTCGTCCATCTCGTTGTTGAGGATCAGGCCCCATTCGTCCACCGCCGCCAGCGAGCCGAACGAGGTGTTAATGGTCTCGGTGCTGGCCACGCAGTTGCCCCAGCGATCGACCACGCAGAAGTGAGACGTGCCGGCGTCGTCGGGAATCTGGACGGCGCCGTAAGTGTCAACGTCATGGCATTTATCCGGCAGAATGGCCGTCGCGAGCTGGCGGGCGTAGACCTTCGAGGTTAGCAGCTTGACCGGCACGGGCGCGAAGTCGTCGTCGCCCAGCCAGCGGGCCCGGTCGGCGAAGGCGTGCTTCATGGCTTCGACGACGTGGTGGCAGGCCGCCGAACGGTCTTGCCGCCACAACGCCGGCAGATCCACAGTCTCGAGTATGTTGAGTGTCTCGGCGAGGCATATCCCGCCGGACGACGGCGGCGGCATGCCGATGAGCGTGTAGTCCCGGTAGGTGGTAATCACCGGCTGACGATTGTCGATAACTCGATACCGGGCCAGGTCTTCGGCGGTCACGATGCCGCCGTGCTTGGCCATCTCCTGCCCGATAGCCCGGGCCACGGCCCCTTGATAGAACACCTCCGGACCGCTGGCGGCGATGGCTTCCAGCAGACGGGCGAGCGCAGGCTGAACAAGAACTTCGCCCGGCGCGCGCAGGTTGCCCTGACGCAGGTGAACCCGGTAGACGTAGCCGCACGTATCGACCAGCCGGGGGTGCTTGCGGTAGTCAGCGAGCACTTCGGCACACGCGCCCACGTAGGCCCGATCAACCGGGAATCCCTCGCGGGCCAGACGGATGGCCGGAGCAAGAACCGTGGCCAGCGAGCACGTCCCGAAGCGTTCCAGCATCTGGGCGCGGCCGGCCACCAGACCAGGCACTGCCACCGCCTGGTGTCCGAACACGCTGGGCGGCGGGGCACTCGGATCACTCTGGACGGCATCGGTGTACATGGTTGGCGAGGCGGCCTGCGGAGCCGACTCGCGAAAATCCTGCACGATTATTGTGCCGTCGCCGCCCAGCCGGGCGACGAGAAATCCGCCGCCGCCCAGGCCGGTGCTCTGGGGACGGGTGACCGAGAGGGCAAAAGAGACGGCCGCCGCGGCATCGAAGGCGTTGCCACCGGCCCGGAGAATCTCCAGGCCAGCCTGCGAGGCGTACTGCGAATCGCTGGCCACCATGCCTTGAGTGCCGGTTGCCAGCCATTCGGGGGCTGGAGGCGCCTGTTGACCGTAGTCAGGGTCACGTTGCGTCTCTGCCGGGGACGCGACGTCGGACAGCGACGTGCCCGCACAGCCAGTCAATAGGTAGAAGATCGGCCACAGAATCAGTGCGGCGGGTTTGCGCATGGCGGAGTCGCTCCGTTCATGAAGTGGTGCGTCCGGGACGCACCCTACATTCGTGCCCACAGTCCGGCGGCTACGTCCCGGGCCTGGCTTCGTTCGGACAGCTCGTCGAGCCTTTCGAGCTGCCGGTTGCGCAACCGCCACCGGCCGTCGATCATAACGTCGCGAACGTGGCGTGAGGACATGCCGAAGACGAGATGGCCGGCCACGTTGTCCGTGGTGACCGGGGTGGCCGGCACATAGTCGGTCACCGCCAGGTCGGCCGCATGATCGGGTTCGAGTCGCCCGAGCTTGATGTCGAGCGACTGCGCCGCCCGGCGGGCCGAGCCGGCCAGCATGGCCACGACGTGCTGCGGTGCCAGGGCGGCGTGCTCGTCGCGAGCCTTGAGGTAGGCGGCCCGCATCTCGGCGAACATGTCCGAGCCGATGCCGTCGGTGCCCAGGATCACCGGCAGTCGATCGATCATGCGCTGCACGAAGGCATACCCCACGCCGTTGTTCATGTTCGACCGCGCGTTGTGGGCGATGGTCGAGCCGACCCGGGAGAGCCCTGCCACCTCTTCGTCACTCAAGTGGACGCCGTGGGCAAAGAGCATCTGCGGCGCCAGCAGGCCGTGAGCCCGCAGCCGGTCCGCCAGGTAGATCTGGTGTTCGGCGCTGCACTTGTCCTCGTCGCAGGCGTCTTCGGCCAGGTGCAGGTGCAGGCCGACGTCGAACCCGCGGCAGATTTCGCGAAGCCCGTTCAGCGTTTCGTCTTCCAGCGTAAAGAGGGCGTGGCCGCCGGCCATGCCGGCGAACCTGCCGTCGTGGCGACGTTGGAGCTTGTCAAGGACACGCCGTGTCTCCGCCAGCCCGGCGTTGCGGCCTTCGGGCCCGTGGCGGTCGGTGACTTCGTAGCAGAGTACGCCGCGCAGCCCGAGGTTATCCAGGCTCCGCTCGATCAGGTCGAGCGACCCGCCTATGCAACTCGGCGAGGCGTGGTGATCGATCAGCGTGGTCGTGCCGCAGCGTACCGCCTCGATGGCGCCAATGGTGGCACTGGTGGCGATGGACTGCTCGTCGTGGGCGACGTCGAGGCGCCACCAGACGCGCTCGAGCGTCTGCAGGAAATTCTCCGGCGGCTCGGCCGGAGGCGGCATCCCGCAGGCTAGCGCGGAGTAGAGGTGCGTGTGTCCGTTGACCAGCCCGGGCAGCACCACCGCCCCGCCGCAATCTACGACCGTGTCCTGCGGCAGGGCCACAGTCTTCTCGCCGGCGTCCGCGATCCTGTTATCCACCACACGCAGGGCGCCAGGCCGGACGCGCAGGGGGTCGATATCCACCAGCAGTGCGTTGGTTAGTGCGGTCGGTGTCATTTGCTTCCTTCTGTTTGATTCGTTCTGCGACGCAGCCTACGCATCTACTCTGGCCAACAAGCCAGGCGGCGCGTGTGCCTTTCCTCCCCGCAGATTCTCAGGCGTGCCGAAGTAATACCGCTCGATCGCATGGCAGGCAAGGGCAACAGGTACGCTTCCAAAGTTGGGTGAGAGTCCGTGCCTGATACATGCGCGACTTGCTGGCGAGAACGCGCGCAAGCAAGGTCGATGCGCTCACGGACGCACACGCGTGTTCGCGAGCTTCTCTACTTCCTTCAATGCTTCAGTCAGAGAGTCAAAGTCAGGGACCTCACCGAACATCATCTCACCGGCCATCTGGTCGTAGTCGTTGCGAAGCTGCGCAACTGAGTGAACCGGCGGCGTAAGCCTGAGAGAGCCCGGTTGTGCCAGGTCGTAGCGAGCCCAGGCGCGAGGGAAGAAGAGCGTCTTGTGCTCAACGACCCTGCTGAGGAGATCCGTGTCGGCGATAGCTCTGCGTCCCAGGTCATGTTTCGCCAAGCAGTAAGTATCGTAGTAGTGACGGGCCATGCGTCGATTGAGCGGTTTGCCTTCGGGCTGGTGGTGGAGCATGTGCAGAATGGTCACCTTCTCCCAGAAGGTTCGCTCAGCTGAAACGACGAGCGGGAGTTTGGTGGCGGCTTCGGCGAATTGGGTTGGAAACTCGTCGGCAACGTACGGACGGATTACTCCTTCCACGGACGGCCATGGATCTCCTCGAGCGCCGAGTTCCAGTCGTACACTGGCCCGCAAGTACGCGGAAGGTACTTCGATTGTGGGGTATCGGAAGAGGATGGTCTGATCGTCGGGATCATCATGTGCGAAGGCCGTACTCCAGGTACCGGAGCCGGCTGTCACACCAAGCGACTCAGAGAATGCCCGATCAAGAGACGGTTTGAGTTCAGCACGAACGAAATCGCGGGCGGTGACCTTGATCTCCTCCACCAGCCGCTGGCGAGCCTTGTTGGACAGACCCGGGTTAGTCGGGTTCTTTGGCCCAGTGAATCCGAGGTCTTTGCGATCAATAACGAGATCCACGTCCTCTGACATCCGCTCGATGACGTGAAATACCTTGGAGAGCGACGTGCCGCCCTTGAAGTGTATCTGCACAGGCGGCCGCCAATGCGTGTAGATGCGGCGAAGGACCCAGCAGAGCCAGAAGTCCTTCTCTATTATGCCAACCGTAAGTCCGCGTTGTTCGGCCGCGGCCCGAAACAGATCGGAACGGTCCTGCGGGTCAAGCCGGGCAACATGATCCATTTGCCTATCACGCCTCCGAGCCTGCGATCCGTCGCGCGGCATCCGCAACCCAGGCATCGGCGTAACGTGCCTCGCGCAGAAGATCCCGTCGCTGTGCCGGGCTGAGCCGACGGCGGAGCGTGCTAATGGTCTGGTCGTCTATCGATGACCTGCCAGCAGCGATGATGGCCTGGATGGCAAGACTGGATACGTCATCCTTATCCGGCAGGCGCTTGGCGGCCACGTGCTTTAACCGAAAGGTCTGCTGGCCAACGCGAACCGATCGGCTCCGGCCATCGGTTAGATAGAGGTGCTTGGCAGGAACCTGGGTAGACAGCCCAAGGCGATTGGCAATCGCGGCCGGAGAAGAAACTACGCGACTGCCGGTCTGTCGACCGAGCGCCTGGGCTACGAGGTCCGGCTCCGGCGGAACGGTTATGCCCAGCCGCTGGTTGGTGCGGGGCAGGTGGTACAAGCCACGGCCGACACGCTGTAGCGTGCCTTGCCGAACCAAGCGGGTGAGCGCTTGATCCACGGCATCCCGCCCGGCCAAATCCAGAAAGTCCTTGGGCGTGACTACGGCACCGGCGCCTGTACGGCGAACGCGTGCCAGGATTCT
>JANQGB010001109.1 GCA_028277545.1 Phycisphaerae bacterium
TCCGGGCCAGACTTCGACTCGGATATATTCCGACCCAGGCGTCGGAACCCAGCCAATCACGCTCCATGGCCCGCGGAGACTAAAACGACAAGCCCCGCAAGCGATGGGGCACCCGGCCTGTGCCACGCACTCACCGGCAAGATGACAGTGCCACAGTGTCTTCACCTTGGGTGTCCGCAGATTTGGCCGATTCGCTGTGATTTCCGGTAGGTTCGCCTCGCAGACGCCGGGGGCAATGGTGCTCCCCGCGGCGAGGAACAAGGAGGATGATCAGAATGCTGGACCGCGTATGGATTCGGACACTTCGTGATGCTGGACACACGCTGGAGGAGATCGCCGCTACGGTCGGCGTAGGGAAGCGCTCGGTACAACGCATCTTGAAGGAGCCGGCCATCCAGGACCCGGAGTCGGCCCCGACCCCGGTGTCCCGTGGCATCGGGCGCCCGAGTACGGCCAAAACCTACCAGGATCAGGTGGAGCGTATCCTCAAAGAGGATCCCTCGCTGCCCACGGTCGAGGTCCTCAGCCGCCTGCGGGTCCTGGGCTACACCGGAGGTAAGTCGGCCGTCTATGAGTTGGTCAGGTCGATTCGCCCCAAGAAGTCCGACGCACCGGTGGTTCGCTTCGAAGGCGTGGCCGGCGAGTTCAGTCAGCATGATTTCGGTAGTGTTGCGGTAAGCTACGCCGACGATACCCGCGAGAAGATTCACTTCTTTGCCTCACGCCTGAAGTACTCGCGGTGGAACCATGTCCTCATCGTTCCCAACGAGAAGGTCGAAGCACTCATCCCGGCCCTGCTGGCGTCGTTCGAGTCTTTCGGCGGGCTGCCTCTGCGGGCCGTGTTCGACAACCCCCGAACCATCGTGACCGGCCGTAGCAAGGGTGCCATCGAATGGAACTCCACCTTCGCCCAGATGGTCGTTGACTACGGCCTGGGCGTAGAGTTATGCACCCCGCGCCGAGCCAGCCAGAAGGGCTCGGTCGAGAACCTTGTCGGCTGGGTGAAGGGCAGCTTCTTCAAGGTCCGTCGTTTCCACGATCGGCAGGATCTCGAACGGCAACTCGCAGGGTGGCTGGAAGAGATGAACACCAAGCGACCCAGCCGAGCAACCAACCAGATCCCGGTGGACCGCATCCATGAGGAGCGGCAGCGACTGTCTCCCATGTCCGAGCACCAAGAGGAACTGCTCCGCGCCGCGGACGTGGGGCGGCTGATGAAAGTCTAGACCCGAACAGTCTGGCGACTACGGGACAGTGGCCCCGGCTTCCCCAGGCCGATTCGACTGCGGGGGAATCTCATTCGCTGGCGTCGCTCGGTCATCGAGCGTTGGATTCGTGACGACCTCGACGCCGCGTAACATGTCATACGGCACCTCAAACAACTTGGTGGAGCAGGTGGCCGCAGCGCTTGGACCAGACGGCGTCTGGGAAGAGCTACACCCATTTATCCCATCGCTACAGCGACCGCGTAACGGCTCAGCCGAAGTTCGCGCCCTCTGCCCCGGACATAACGACCACCGTCCGTCGTGGTGCTGGAACCTGGAGCGAGGCTTGGCGTGTTGCCATGTATGCGGCGAAGGCAACATGTCGTTCATCCGCCTGATTGCCCAGAGGACAGGGCGTAGGCCGGTCATGGTTCTCGACGAGTATTGCCGGAGGCTCAAACTTCCGCGGCCCCGTGGGCGCACGCTAACTGTCGAGGACTATGCCGCGGCAAAGTGCTTGCCGGTGAGCTTCCTTATCGACAGGTTCCAAGTGTCAGACGGGAGGGACGGGCTCAGGCTACCCTATCTGGATGGGGACGGGCGGGTCCTCGAAGAACGTGTGCGCAAAAGCATGTCAGCCAAGCTGCGGTGGTCGCGGCAAGGGGTTGTGGCGAAGCGAATGGTGTACGGGCGGTACGGCATCCGGTGGATCGGTGCAACCGGTTACGTTCTAGTCGTCGAGGGCGAGTCCGACGCTCACAGTCTCTAGTTTCACGATTTTCCGGCCCTGGCATTACCAGGCGCAACACTGCCAGCGACAGCAGTAGCGGATGCGATACAGACGATGCGGGCTCTTACGGTTTTCGCTATTCCGGACGCTGACTTGTCGGGGCGCATCATGCTGCAAGAACTCGATGATGCGCTGCGGCTTGCCGGATGGACCGGAGACCTGCTTGCCGTCAGGCTTCCCACGAACGACGTGAGCGAGTTGCACGTTAAGCACGGCCGGGAATTCGATCGGGCACTGAACGCGTGTCTTGTCAAGGCTGAGTCTGTGCCGGACGTGCTCTCTCGGTTCGCGGCGGAGGACGCCACCAAGGACGAGGCGATGACCAAGCTTTTCCGGCATCTGCTACCCGCCCCAGGGATCAAGCCGGTCGACAAGATCATACTTCTGACGGTGTCAGATCAGACGAACTGCGACGCCTCGCGCCCACTGGGAATGCCCAAGAAGAGGCTCGCCCAGATGGCTGGAATTCCCCGCCGCACACTGTTTGGCCGGCTGCCTCGCCTAATTGAGGCCGGGTTACTCCTCGACCATGATGGTCTCCTGCATCTGGGCCCACGTAGTGTGCAGTAACTGCACACAGAGTGCGAATCTTGCTCCCCCATACCCCAGTGTACTGGAAGTACAGTACGCGCTACCAGACGGCTGAGGGGCATAGACCAATGACATGGAGGTTATGACATGAAGAACCAGAGTACGGTCCAACCGCTCGTAGCGAATGACAGCAACCCCAGCCAAATGCTAATTAACGCCAAAACGGCCGCGGCTCTTCTGTCCGTGAGCGAAAGAACTCTTTGGACACTGACCAATCGTGGAGAGATCCGCTGTGTGCGCATAGGCAGGGCGGTCAGGTACGATCCGGAGGACCTTCGCGCCTGGATCGCAGCGAAGAAGAGTCGCGGAGATTGCGGTTGACTCGATATCTATTATGTGATATCTTGATATCAGAAACGAGATATCTGGCGAAGGTGATCATGGCAAACATCGAAACTCAGTTGTGGCGTGCGGTTAGAGATTCGGGCTGGAGTTTGGCGGAGCTTGCTCGCCGGGCCGATGTGCGATACAGCAGCGTTCACGGCTTCGCCAGGTCGAAGCGGGCAATCACACTCAAGACGGGCGCGCGGCTCGCACAAGCTCTTGGCCTGGAACTCCGGCCCGCCAGGAAGCGCAGGTGACGTATGGCATAGAAGCAACGGGCACATGGGCAGGGCACTCTGTTCAAGCGGACCGATGGCGCCCTTGGATCGCGCAGTTCTTCGATCACCTGGGCAAGAGAAAAGAGCGGTCCACGCGAACCACGGATAAGCGCGCCGCTGAACGCATCGTAGCCAAGTTCGTGACGGATGAATCGATGAGAAGGACGGGGACCGTGGATGCCCAGCTTGAGGCGATCGGGGATCAGTCCAAGCGCACGATCACCTCGCATCTGGCCGACTACCGGGCGAAGCTGGAGGCCTCCGGCCGCACCCCCAAGCACATCCAGACGCAGGAGAAATACATCAAGGGCATCGCCGATCACAACGACTGGATGGTCGCGGCTGACATCAATGCGGACGGCGTGAATCGGTATGCCAGCGATCTGCGAGAGCTGGAGAAGGCATCGGCTCAAACGATCCGGAATCAGCTGGCCGCCATGAATGCCTTCACTCGCTGGCTCGCCCGGCACCACAAGCTCATTCGCGACCCGCTGGTCTCAGTGACCGCACCCAACCCGAAAGCGGACCGGAGGCGGGAGCGGCGCATGCTCCTGCATGATGAGTGGGAGTGGCTGCGAACCACCACGCAAAACAGTGAGAGTCGGCATGGCATGCTCGGCCAGGAGAGGATGCTGCTTTACGCGGTGGCAATCCAGACCGGGCTGCGCTCCAATGAGCTGCGGAGCCTCCGTCGCGGTCGGCTCTTCCTCGATGTCGCTATGCCATACATCTACATGCAAGGCTCGGTCGACGAAGAACCGTAAGGACGCCCGGCAATACATCCAGCCGGACCTAGCGGTCATGCTCCGGACCCACGTCTCCACAAAGACTCCGAAGGCCCCCGTCTTCGGGATGCCGCCGGAGTATGAGGTGGCAGCCATGCTCAGAGCCGATCTCGCTACGGCCCGCACAGCTTGGATCGATGCTGTTCAGAACGACGCCAAGGAGTATGAACGTCGGCAGCAGAGCGACTTCCTGGCAGACACGAATCACGATGGCGAACACCTGGACTTCCATTCCCTGAGACACACATGCGGAGCATGGTCTGCTCTGACTGGCGCTCACCCTAAGGCCGTGCAGGCGCTCATGAGGCACTCCAGCATAACCTTGACCATGGATACGTACGGCCACCTGTTCCCTGGCCAGGAAGCTGAGACCGTTGCTCGCTTTCCGGGCATGCTCGGTGGTCAACCTCAGCAGCTTCGGGCGACCGGCACTTGTGATGACAATGCAGCGCTTTCAAATGGCGCCTAGCAGTATCCCCAGCAGTTGGGAAACGATTCCTCGCGCTGCCGTGCCGGAGCGTGCGAGAAATCCACGGCCGCCCAGGACGAAAGTGATGCGCCGAAGACCTTGTCGCAACGGACGTTACGCGACGGGGTGCGAGAGGGTGCGGCTGCAAACGACGAAAGCCACCGGTGGGACTCGAACCCGCAACCTGCGGTTTACAAAACCGCTGCTCTGCCAATTGAGCTACGGTGGCAAGACCAGTTCCAGCTTCCCTCTACGCGGCGCTAGTCGATCGCGGTCTGGGTACGAGCCGCCGTCCGCTGGGCCGACCCGGAGTCCGACGCCGGAATCCAAGTGCCGCAGCGTTCAGGCCGACGAGCGCAACGACCGTGAGTGTAGCACATTACAGTCAGCCGGCAACGGCGAAGTGGCCGGTCGCGAGTGCCGTCTGCGCACCCGGGACCTCGCCGCCAAGTCCGGACCTCGCGCCGCGAGCCTAATTCTACCCAGGCTGCGCGCCGCTGGCGAATCCCACCGCCACACACGCCCGACGGTCGCTCGACTGCTTTGTCTGCACAGGAGTTACGGCCGTTCCGCAAGCGGAAGCACCATCGTGCCGCGTAACGCGCCATCGACAGTGCGCATGCGAATCCGAATCGCCTCGCCGCGCTGTTCGGCGTTCTGGGGCTCACTCAACAGAGGATCATCGTCAAACACGGCATACCCCGGTCGCGCCAGGCGCAGATCGCCGGCCCGCGCCGCGATATGCACGTGCCGCGCTAGTCGGGTCCCGGGATACGGGCCAGGGCGAACGGTGCGAAACACGAATCGTCCCTGCCCGTCCGCAACCACCGTGCCGAAAATGCGCGGTATGCGCTCACCCTCGATTTCGGGGTGATAGCGTCCGGAA
>JANQGB010001305.1 GCA_028277545.1 Phycisphaerae bacterium
ATGCAAGCGGCGATACCACGGGCGCGCTGGCGCAATACGAGGCTATGATCGACGTCCGTCGATCGCTAGCCCATGACGACCCCTCGTCGACATTGACAAGACGCGAGTTTGCCGTCGCGCTCGACAATGCCGGGGCCATGCTGCGCAAACTCGGCCGACTGGACGAAGCACTGGAACACCACCTGGAAGCCAAGGAGACCTTTGAGCAACTCGCGGAAACGGATCCCGAGAACGTCCGCAACCAGCGCAGCATCGCCGTCGCAGCGTTCTTCTTGGGCCAGCTCTACCGCGATCTGGCAGAACAGGAACAGAACGACTTGGACCTCCGACATGGTTATCGCCGGGACGCCGTACAACAGTTCCGGCAGTCAAAGCAGATCATGGAGACCTTGCGCGACACCGGCTATATCCTTCCCAAAGAGGCTCACGTCATCGAGATGCTGGAAGCCGAGATCGCCTCCTGCGAAGGACCGCAGTAACCCAGAAGGTCCGCCCCGCTTCGAAGCGCGCCACCTGTCTTCACAACTCAGACCCAGTCTCAAAGGCTGGCGAGCGTCATCAAGAACGTCCCGCCCGCCGGCGCTGCCTCCCACGCAATGCAGGTCAGCACGGTACGGCCAGACACGCGGTCGGGCCGATCACCTGATCGCTCGTCAGCGTAGCTCAACGCGCTCCGCGGGCCGGCATGGCGGCGTCGCGACGAGCACTGCTCCGTGTGCATGCCGGCGAGTCGCTGACGCCACGATTCTGCTGCTCATGCAACTTGACTCCGCACCACGACATTTCGTGGAATTAGCCTCGATATATCGTGGATTCCGCGGCATGTCGTGACCACCGGGCGGTCATTGGTGGCGCCGATCATGACCGTCCCGCCGCCCTCTTCAGCGTTCCAGGCCCCTTAAACGCCGATTCCTCCGCTCTCGCGATCCCGCCAGCCGACCCGGCACGGGGCATGATAAATGGGAAGGCAACGGGCACGGGAAACCGGGGCGTGAACAGCACGGGAAGCGCCTTGTGAGGATAGGAGCACTCCCATTAACAGTCTGGGTATTTCAACCAAGATCCTCCTTTCGCTGACGCTCGGAGCGATGGCGATCAGCGGCACGACCGCACTTGTCGACCCCGAGCTGACAGATCCGCCGGATGGGGCAGCCGTCGGTGATTGGGACGGCGACGGGGAACTTGATCTGGCGGTGAGTAACAGGCATCGAGACACGGTCTCGATCTATTTCCATGCCGGAGGTCAGATCTCGGGAGCACCGATCACCATCCAGACCGGAACGGGCTCAGGTCCCAGTTTCGTCGCTGCCAGCGACCTCGACAGAGACGGGGACCTTGATTTGGCTGTCGCCCTGCAGGGAACCGGCAGGTTGCTCCTGCTGCTGAACCACGGCGACGGCACTTTCGCAGCGTCCGGCAGCTTCAGTGTGGGGCAATTCCCTAGTGCCATAGCCGTCAGGGATTTCGACGGCGACCGGGACGTCGATCTGGCGGTTAGCAGTCTCGACGACGGCGGCGTATCGCTTCTGATGAACAACGGCGACGGGGACTTCGCCTTGTCGACCGGTACTATGGTTGGTGAGCAGCCTGCCACGGCCAGCGAGGCCACCGCCGTCGCAGTCGGCGGCGTGCCGGTCGATTCTGTTGTGACGATGTCAGGCACCGGGCCGATCCGGCGATCTCTTGCCACCACGGCTCCTGCCGATGTGATCGCAGCACCGACCATAGAGCCGAGTGCGAGCTTGATCGCACTTGGCGACCTGGCTCGCAGTCAGTCTATCCCATTCGCGTTAGATCGGAGCACGAAACCACTTTCCCGGAAAGCAGTTAGAGCGTTCCCTGGCGGGTGGTACGTAGCGTGCCCAAGCCAGCCGGGCGCCATGCCGACCCCTGCGCGACGGGCTCGATAGAGAAGGGAGGATGCCGCGTGATCAATCGGCGGAACAAGCTGCTGCTGGACGCGTTGCGTATGGCCGTCTGTGGCGTCGCACTCTGGGTCGTGGTCCGCGGCGTCAGCCTGGACGACCGCATGGTGCTCAGCGAGGGGCGCCAGGTGGTGGCTGGCACGATCGAGGTGCAGGATGCCGGGATAGCAGTTACCTCACGGATTGACGGTACGCGCGTCTTCCTGCCGTCTGAGGTCGCCGTTGACGAGAACGGCGCGCTTGAAATCCGGTACGGCCTCAAGACAACGTGGGGCAGCAGTAGGACGACGCTTCTGCTGGCTGCCGTGCTGGCCTTTTCGATAGTCCCTCTGCTTCAAGCGCTGCGAATCCGCATTCTGCTTCGAGTCCAGGCCATAGCTGTCCGCTACTGGGATGCACTCAAGGTTTCGTTTGCCGGCAACTTTCTGAACTTTGCGACACCGCTCGGCTCGACGGCCGGCGACGTCTTCAAGGCCTATTACCTGTCGCTGTACACCAGCCGCAGAACCGAGGCCGCGACGCTGGTCTTCCTGGATCGAGCAGTGGGGCTGGGCACCCTGCTACTGGTCGTGTCGTTGATCACGGTCTTGAGCCCGACTGGCGGTCGTCTCGATGTGCTCCGTCCTTACATGATCGTGGTGATGGCCCTCAGCGCTCTGGGTGCCTGGGTGTATTTCTCGCGCTGGCCCTTCCTGCTGCGTCCCTGGCGCCGGGTCCTTCGGCGACTGCCCGGCGCCGATCATCTGCGGCGAATCGATGACACGGCCGTGCGCATGATTCGCTGCCGAGGCATCTTTGCCAAGGCTGTGCTGATCACTCTGGTTCTGCAGGTTTTTGCGGCCTTGTCGTTCTTCGTGATTGCCATGGCCCTGGGCATGAATGCCACCCTCGGTAACGCGATCACCTATTACGCTTCGTTCTCTGCCGGTGAGGTCATCAAGGCCCTGCCCGGTCCACCGCAGGGCCTGGGCACGATGGAGCTGGCGTATAGCTTCATGCTGTCTCCGTTTGGCGGGCCGTCCCAGATCCTCTGCGCCGCGTTCGGTATTCGCCTGGTGATGTTGTTGTGCTCCTTGCCCGGTCTCCTGGTGACGCTCCGCGGTTCGTACCGGCCCGCGAGGGCGACTCCTGCGAAACCACTAAGCGTGGGTGTCCTCCGACCTGAGTAGGTGTGCTATGTCTATGAATCAGACATTGTCGCTCACAACCGATCGAGCGGACACCGCGGGGCGAGGAATCGCCCGCCTCTGCGACCAGCACCATGAGCGGGGCTGGGTGGTGCTCGAACTCCTGGCCGTGTTCGCCATCGGCGCCGCGGTCATGAGTTTCATCTACCTCGATCCGCGGGGGAGTTCGTCAGACCAGATCGGCGTTCCCGGGTTCGATGCCTTCTATCACGTGAAGATGGCGGTCATGCTTCCGGAAGTGGGCTTGGTGGACCAGTTCCCCTGGCTCCGGCACGTGTACTTCTCGCAGTTGGATGACGGGTTTGTCAGCCATCACTACGGCTTTCACGTGTTGCTGGTGCCCTTTGTCAATCTCGGTCACTGGCTTACGGGCGACTACCTGACCGGCGGGCGCTGGGCAATCATCACCTTTTTCGGGCTGACGCTGATGTTGCTGAACGCCGTGCTGCTCAGCGAACAGGTCCGCTGGCGCTGGCTCTGGCTGCTCGTATTCCTGATGCTCCCCCCGGAGTTCTTCGGCCGTCATGCCTATGTACGGGCCATCAGTCCCTCTCTCATGTTCATGCTGCTCATCGTTCTGAGCAGTCTCCGTGGCCGGCACGTGCTGGCCGGTCTGTCGGTCGCCGCCTACACGCATCTGTATCTGGGGGCCATCGTGTTTGCCCCCCTGATCGTCGGGCTCATCACGGCTAGCCACGTTGTCGGTCCCCGCGGGGTCAGGCGTCTTCCCTGGCGGCTGATCATGTGGACGACTCTGGGATGGCTGGTCGGCCTGCGTACGTATCCCTACTTTGACGGCGCCCTGGAGTTCCTCCGGATGCAGATCCTCGGCACGGGCCTGAGCCCGGACATTGCCGTTGGCGCGGAGTGGAATTCCTATGGCAACGTGTGGCACTTCGCAGTCAAGATGTGTGGCCCGCTGCTGGCGGTCTGGGCCGTGGCACTGACCCTGCGTCTGCGCCTGGGTAGGCGACTCAACGCCCGAGAGCTGTCACTGGTGCTGCTCAACTTCGCCTTCCTTCTGCTGACCCTGAAGGCCAAGCGCTTCATCGAGTACTGGCCCCCGTTCTGTCTGCTCAGTGCCGCCTGCCTCGCTGCCCCGGTACTGAACCCGCTGGCGGCCTGGTTCGATCCACTGGGGCCACGGGCCGGCGATCTTCGACGGGCGTGGATTCGTTCCGCGACGGCTGTCATCGCCTGCGTCGCGCTGCTGGCAGGCGTGTTGTACATGCGTCCGGACGGCATAGAAGGTTTCCTGTACGAGTGGCCGATCTGGCTGTTGTTGGCGACAGCCCTGGTCATCGGCCCGCTCTGGCGGATCTGGCAGGTTCCCGGTGCGGCAAGTGCACGTGCGGTCCTCGCCGGCGTACGATTGGCAGCAGCTCCTTTGCTGGCCGGTGTCTTTGCCGGTTCCGTGCTGGTGGTCGGCTGGCGCTTCTTTGACCTGTCTTCCGACCGCGCCTCGGTGCTCTCCCCAGGTGTCTGGGGTTGGCTGGCCCTGCTGGTAGTTTGCACGAGCGTGGCCTGGGCGACGCACAAATACCCGCGAGCTTGTCAGGCCCCCGGCGGCCTGGTACGGCTGCTGAACAGTACCACGGTCATAGCCGCGGGTGTGGCCGTGGCTGCTGCAACTGTCCTGCTCTGTGCAGATCGCCTGGTGGCCGCGCAACGCAACGTGTACTGCGGATATAACCTGCCGGCCATCCGCGAGGCGATGGCGTACCTGCAGGAGGTATCCGACCCGGGTGACGTGGTCTTCACCGACGACTGGGACGTGTTCCCCGTCTACTTCTATCACAACTCGGCCAACAACTACATCGTCGGCCTCGACCCCAAGTTCACCCACTGGCGCGATCCCGAACTCTGGGAGCGGTTCGTGCGGATCACTCGGGGACAGTCCGGGCGGGAGGTCAACGTACGCGCCACCGAAGCCGACGGGAGCGAAACGACTCGGCGGATTCGCGTCGAATTGGAGGACATCCGGGATCACTTCGGCGCCCGCTACGTAATCACGGACCGCGACCACAAACTCCTCGCCAGGCAACTCGCCAAGGCCGACCGCCTTGCGAAGCTGATTTATCCCAAGACGTCCTACGAGGAGTGCAAGAACGCTCCGTACTTGATCTTCCAGGT
>JANQGB010001312.1 GCA_028277545.1 Phycisphaerae bacterium
CCGTATACTTCGTCCCGGTTGCCGCGGTGACGCGGGCTGTCTCGGCCAGCGGCCTGAACATGGTCGAGCAACTGGACAGCATTATCGATGAGGCCGTGGACCGCAGGGCTTCTGACATCCACCTCGAGCCGGAGAAGGACCGCCTGCGGGTCCGCCTGAGGATCGATGGCCGGCTGGTCGAGTCGCGGGCCTATCCGATCGATGCCGCGGCAGCTCTGATCTCACGGGTCAAGGTCATGGCGGTCCTGGACATAACCGAGAAACGGAAGCCGCAGGACGGCCGGTTCACCGCCACCAGCTTCGAGCAGCGGATCGACGTCCGGGTGGCCTGCATCCCGACTATCGTCGGCGACCGTCACGAGCAGCGGATCACCATGCGCCTGCTCAGCATGGACCGCTCGGCCCTGACCCATGAGCATCTGGGTATGGGCCCGGAGACCAGGCAGGCCTTCGACCGGCTGATTCGCCGCCCGCACGGCATTATCCTGATCACCGGCCCAACCGGCAGCGGCAAGACGACGACCATGTACGCCGCTCTGCAGCAGATCAACAACATCGACAAGCACATCATCACCATTGAAGACCCCGTCGAGTACCACATCGCGGGAGTCAACCAGGTCCAGGTCGACGCGGAGTACGGCGTGACCTTCCCCGCCGCGCTGCGGAGTATCGTTCGCCACGACCCGGACGTCATCATGGTCGGGGAGATTCGCGACGAAGAGACGGCCCACCTGGCGCTGGAAGCCTCGCTGACCGGCCACCTGGTGTTCGCCACCCTGCACACCAACTCCGCCGTCGGGGCCTGCACCCGCCTGCTGGACATGGGCTGCGAGCCCTACCTGGTCAGCAGCGCGATTATCGGCGTAATGGCTCAACGCCTGGTGCGGCGGATCTGCCCCAACTGCAAGCGAACCTTTGAAGCCAACGCCGCCGAGCGGAAGCTGCTGGAGATTCCCGACGAGAGGGGTCCGGTCGAGCTGTACCGGGGGCAAGGCTGTGCCCGCTGTATGCGAAGCGGCTACTACGACCGCATCGGCATATACGAGTACGTGCCGTTCGACACCGGGCTGGCGCACCTGGTGATGGAGAAGGCCCAGACCGAATCGCTCTATGCCTACGCGGTCGAACACGGGGCCATCACGCTGCGGGCGGACGCGACCATGAAAGTGCTGCACGGAATGACCACGCTGGAAGAAGCGATGCGAGTTACGACGGGTGAGATCTGATTCGCATCGCTGACCAACCATCACCTGGCTCTCGCTCCCCTGACGGCAGCAGCCCCGGTTGTGTTCGCAGCGTCGCGCCAGGCGTCGCTGCAGAGACCGAGAATCCGCCATAGACCGCCATATGGGACCGGAGCGTTCGCCCCATTTTTGCCGGAATCGCCCGCCAAGCGCACACGGACGTTGCTCCAGCGCTATACCGCGGCGCGCTGCATACCAGACGTTGGCGCGATCGGCGGAATCAAGACAGGTCCTATCACCAAGCCCTTGGTCCGACAACTTCGTCTGTTAGCTCACGACTGTGACGTCTGTTGCAGGTGTCAGGATGAAGACGTCCGTTGCGCTTCTGCCTGTCGCGAGTGCCACGGTATGGGCTAATGCCGCGCAGGTCCAGGTCGCGACCAATAAGGTTGCAAGCGACGCTACCAACCGCAGTTACGCTGTTCCAGCTAGTCAAGTCGCTTCGGGGGCGAGACGATACGGCTAGTGGTCGAGACGGGAGTGCAGGGGGTGTGAGTGATATGCATCGAATCCAACGAAACACACTGATAGTGGACGACGAAGCGGGCACACGAACCGCGTTGGCCGGCATGCTCAGCGATGTCGGGCGATGCACCTGTTGCGCTTCGGCGGACGAAGCTGTCGGCTTACTGGGGCGCTCGTCGTTCGACGTGGTTGTCTCGGATATTCGTATGCCCGGCCTGAGCGGGTTCGACCTGCTGGCCCTGATCAACGGGCAGTCTGAACGGCCCAAGGTGGTCCTGGTCAGTGGCGACACCCCGCCCCACTGGGTGCGCCGGGCGCTCAAGGCCGGTGCCTACGACATCATTCAGAAACCACTCGATCCGCTCGAGTTCAAGAAGGTGGTTCAGCAGGCGGCTGTTGCCAACGACGAAGAGCGGCGGCGGCGGTGCAACTCGGCCAAAGAGGCGATCGACGCCTACGACCCGCTGACCGGACTCTTGAGTCATCGCGAGTTCCTGGATGCCCTGATGAAGGCCCGGGGGGTCTGCCGGCACGGGAACGACCCCCTCTCGCTCCTGATGATCGACCTGGACCGGTTCCGGAAGATCAACGACAACTATGGTCATGATATAGGCGACCGAGTGCTGGCCTGGGTCGGGCAATCACTTCGAAACGAGTGCCGCGCTGGCGACATTCTCTCCAGGTACCACTGGGACCGCTTCGCCGTCGCCCTTCCCGGGTGCCGCGAAACGGAAGCCGGCGAGTTTGCCAACCGGCTTGAAGAGGTCCTGTTTCGTGCGGCGTTGCCGATGGACAAGCACCGCCTCCAGCTCCGCGGGGCCATCGGCGTGGCTGAATCGAGCCCGGGTTTCGTGGAGTCAGGCCGCGATTTGATAGAGCGGGCGGAGCAGGCCCTGGCTTGCGCCAAGCACGAACACGGACGGCGCGTCGTGGCATTCTCGGCGACGCTGAATCAACGCTTCTCGAGAGATCGCCTGGAGCAGGCCTCGCTGGACGACGTTGTTCGATGGGTGGGGGCTACCCGGCAGCAGCTCAAGAAGACGTACATTGACTCCACGCGCGCCCTGGTCGAGGCGGTGGAGGCAAAGGATCCCTACACGCGACGGCACTCTCTGGCGGTCAGCCACCATGCCGAGGCGATCGGCCAGCGTCTGGATCTGCCGGCCGGGCAGCTTGAGTCTCTGAAGCTGGCGGCGATTCTCCATGACGTGGGCAAGATCGGCGTGCCCGATGCCATCCTGCGCAAACCCGGTCCGCTAAGCCGAGACGAGTTCGAGCTGATCAAACAGCACCCTAAGACTGCCGTGAAGATCCTGGGGCACGCCACCTTCCTGGATGCCGAGATGCCCATGATCCTCCATCATCACGAAAGGTGGGACGGAACAGGTTACCCGAATGGGCTGGCCGGCCGGGATATTCCCTTCGGTGCCAGAATCCTGGCGGTGGCCGACGCGCTGGACGCGATGCTCTCCTGTCGCAGCTACAAGCTCGGCTTCACGGTGGACCGCACCCGCCGCGAACTCCAGGACTGCTCCGGCCAGCAATGGGACCCGGTAGCGGTGGACGCCGCCCTCCAATGGCTCGACTCCTGTCCAGAGCCCTTAAGCACGCCCTGATCGCTACGTAACGGGCGCCCATTCGAACAGCGTAGGTCCAGGAGGGTGGGTAGCCTGGCTGGGTGCCGCATGGTCCGGCAATCGGCAGGTACGGCCCCTAAGTTGCCACCGCCCGGTCTCCTCACAGCGGATGCATGCCCGGTAGCCTCACCACGGGATAGGTCAAGCTCTTGCGGCTCGCTGGGCGTTGACCTACCATCCCCTGCGACTCTCGTGTTCGTTCAGTTGAACGGGGAAACGGAGGCTGATGCGATGGCCGAGCCAAAACACGGTACGAAACCACTCGTCATCGAGGAAACGGTGGGCAAGAAAGCCTATTGCCAGTGCGGCCTTAGCGCCAATCTGCCCTACTGTGACGGCGCCCACGCCCGAGAAGGCACCCAACTCGGGCCCTGCGTTGTTGAAGTCGACGCTCCCGGTAAGAAGGCCGTCTGCCAATGCCACCAGAGCGGCAATCTGCCCTGGTGTGACGGTACGCACTCCCAGCTAGGCTAGCCACCCGCGGAAAGGACGGGCAGAGGTTGTCCATCGCGGCGACGAACTCCTGTTGGCTTCCGATTATCACCACGGTCTGGTGGCTGTTCTTCTTTACCGCACTCGGGTTGTGCATCGGCAGTTTTCTCAACGTCGTGGTGTACCGCCTGCCGCGAGACCAGTCTGTTCTCGATCCGGTGTGGTCGTTCTGTCCGTGCTGTCATGAGCGGATTCGCTGGTATGACAACCTGCCGGTGCTAAGCTTCCTGCTTCTCCGCGGACGATGCCGGCATTGCCAGGACCGGATCTCCCTGCGCTATCCAACCATCGAGATGCTCACCGCCCTGGGCGTAATCGCCCTGGTCGATACGTTCTTCATTGCTCGCATGAGGACGGGCCTGCTCGGCGATCCCCATCTCATCAGCGATCCCCATCTCACCTGGGCGCTTTCGCAGGACTGGCCCATCCTGCTGGCGCACATAATCCTCTTCGCCTGCCTGCTGGCCATGGCCATCATCGATCTGCAGGAATACTGGGTGGATATTCGATTCACCACGGTGGCCACTTTCTGCGGTTTCCTGCTCCACGCCCTGTGGACTCCCGCCTATAGCGTGCCGCGCACCAACTTGCGGGGCGAGGCGTTGCCCGGT
>JANQGB010001324.1 GCA_028277545.1 Phycisphaerae bacterium
TGCCCGTTCTGCTCTGCTCGCCACAGATTCGCATGTGGGTGCGACGGATGATCGAGCCGGTCCTGCCGCAGGTGGCGGTGCTGGCCTACAACGAGATCGTTCGGGGACTGGAAGTGGAAGCCAAAGGAATGGTGACACTGACCAATGAAGCTGAAGACGTTTCAGGCTAAGACAATGGCCGAGGCGCTGGAGCAGGTGAAGCGCCAGCTCGGCAAGGACGCTGTCATCCTGCACACCCGCGCGTTCACCAAGGGCGGTGTGCTTGGTCTGGGCGGCCGGCCCATGGTCGAGATTACGGCGGCTCGAAGCGTTTCCGACTTGCCCGTGTACGCGCGAACCGCTAAGATGCCGCGCAGGTCGGGGAGCCAGTGTGCGACAGCAGAAGGAGCTGCCTCGCAAATGGCTCCAGCCGCGACAGAGCCGTCCCTCCGGCGTGAGGTTGCCTCCTCGGCGCTTAGCGCCGAGATGGGAGCCCTCAAATCGCTTGTCCACGAATTGGTGCGCGAGACTCGGCGTGCCCGCGGCCCGTCACTGCCGGACGATTTGCTGGACACCTACCTGAGGCTGGCCGAAGCGCAGGTATCGGAGGAAATCGCCGAAGACCTGGTGTCCAGGGTGCGCGACGAGTTGGGTGAAGCGGGTCTGCGGGATCGTGAAGCTGCCCGCCGGCGGCTGGCCGGCTACATCGAGTCGATGTTGCCGACGGCCGGGCCGATCCAGGTCTCCACCAAGGGCGGGCCGACGGTTATCGCCCTGGTCGGAGCCACCGGCGTGGGCAAGACCACCACGATCGCCAAGCTGGCCGCCAACTTCCGCCTCCGTGAGAATCGCAAGGTCGGCCTGATCACTGTCGACACTTACCGGATAGCGGCGGTCGAGCAACTGCGTACTTACGCTCAGATCATCGACGTCCCGCTGGAAGTGGTCATGACGCCCACGCAGCTCCCCGCCTCGCTGGAGCGGCTGTCCCATTGCGACGTGGTGTTGATCGACACCGCGGGGCGGAGTCAGAACGACCCGGTCCGGATGAGCGAGCTTAAAGCCTACCTCGAGCAGGCCAAGCCGCACGAGGTCCACCTGGTGCTGTCCAGCACGTCAAGCCAGCCTGTTATCGACCAGGTGCTGGAACGCTTCAGTGAGCTGGACATCGACCGCGTGATATTCACCAAGCTGGACGAAGCGATCGGCTTCGGCGTGATTCTCACCAGCCTCCAGAAGGTCAGTGCCCAACTGTCGTACGTGACGGCCGGCCAGGACGTGCCCGACGACATCGAGATCGGGCAGGCGTCCCGGGTGGCCGACCTGATTCTTGGTGCGGATTTGACCGGGAGTGTCGCTTCTGCGTAGCGGACGGCGCGGTCTGCCGGGCGGAAGACAACAACACGGCGGGACAACTATGTCGCACGCTCGACCCCAACGCCGATGGGCCGACCAGGCCACTCGCTTGCGCGAGCTCGTCTCCGGGCGCCGCGAAGTGACAGCGCCCCGCGCGGGCGCCAGGATCATCGCCGTTACCAGCGGCAAGGGCGGCGTTGGCAAGACCAACGTGGCGGTCAACCTGGCCATCTGTATGGCAGCGCGCGGGCTCCGCGTGACCCTGGTGGATGCCGACATGGGGATGGCCAACGCCGATCTGCTGCTCAACGCCTGCAATCCCTACAACCTCTCGCATGTGATCTCCGGGCTGCGCACCCTCGACCAGGTGGGCACGATGGTCACCGGCGACGTCTTCTTCGTACCAGGCGCATCCGGCGTCGACCGGATGGCCAATCTCTCGGAGTTCGAGCGCCAGAAGCTGATCGCCCAGTTGAGGTTGTTGGACGGCAGCGCCGACGTCATTATTCTGGATTGCGGCGCTGGTATTTCGCCCAACGTGCTTTCTTTCGCTCTGGCAGCCGATCTGTGTCTGCTTGTGGCAACACCCGAGCCTACCTCCCTGACCGATGCGTACGCCTTGATTAAAGTGTTGGTGAATAGAAAGCTGGTTGCGCCGATCTGCGTGCTGGCCAATTTCGCGGAAAGTCGCCGCGAGGCGAACGACGTCCAGGCACGGTTGACGGCGGTGGCCAAAAGATTCTTGAAATACCCCATTGCCGAGGCGGGATTCATGTTGCAAGATAACCATATTGAGTTGGCTGTCCGGCAACGATGCCCGTTTGTCTTGCGGTATCCGCGCTGTCCGGCCAGCGCATGCATGGCGGCTGTGGCCGGTCGCCTGGCGGGAAGCAGGAACGCGACCCGCGGCGGCGGCCTGTTTCGCAAAGTCGTCGGCCTGTTTGTGTAGCGCGCTCCGCCCGCGGGCGGGGGGCGAGGATGCCGGCACGGATGCTGGTGTCCGGACATCCGGATGGATGCCAACCTGGAACGGAGTCTTCCCGCCTGGCGGGTCCGCCCGGGGTATTCCGCATTCGGTTGTCCATTGAGTCAGGGCATTTAAGCGGCAGGGATGTTGCGAAATGGTTGCCCGTTACACCGGTGCATGCCTGGGGCTTCTGGCCTTCGCCGTCGTGATCGTCTCGGGGGCGGTAGTTCACAACTCGCCGATGGTCACCCTGTCCCGTGCCCTTTGGGCGATGGTGCTCTTTTGCATACTCGGTCTGGTGCTCGGCACCGCCGCCCAGGCGGTGGTCAAGGAGCATCTCCGGCGCCGTGAGGAGGCGGTGCTGGGTTCGTTGACCGGGGACAAGAGCAGTGTCGCCGGCGCGGAGCAGTCGCAGCCGGGCGAGCCCGCCGAGCCTTCCCCCACAGCGGGGGCGGAGGGCCTGGAGGCTTAGAACGACTCGATCTTGCCGAACGGGTCCCGGGGCTCGGATGCTGCGTCGCACGTGCTGCATGAAGCCATGCGGTAGGAGCCGCTCAGGGAGGAGTTGCGATGCTACCAGTGGAGGCTGCGGAGGACGTTAGCGCGGTATGGGTTGAGTACCAGGGGACGCGGGCACCGCAGGTGCG
>JANQGB010001338.1 GCA_028277545.1 Phycisphaerae bacterium
ATGAACCACCCGGTGATCGAGGTGGGCAGTAAGAGACCCAGCGCCGACACCGCCAACAGCGCCGCCACCAGCCGCCCGGCAGTGAAGCGCCTCTTCCTACCGTAGCGCATCATTCTGTTTCCCGCGTAGAGCAGACGGCGGCCTCCACGTCGTTCACTGAGGATGCATAACCTGCACCAGATTCAGCCGCAACTCTGCGTGCTAGCGTCAGGCACTGCTCGAACGCCGCTCGGTATTGCGGCAAGAGTCGGACGAGACGCACCGCATAGACCAGGATGCCCAGCGCTACGAAACCGCCAAAAGCGTACAGGACCGACGCTGCCGCTGAGCCTCCAAGCACACCACTTGTCGGATTCAAGGTGGTTTCGACAAGCACTTGGAGCAACATCAGTATCGCCAAGCGGCGCGCGACGGTGGTGGTATTCGAGGCGAGTGTGAGGTCGGGCACGCGCCGAGCCAGTCTCGCCAGGTATGCCAAGCCGCCGAGCAACGCAAAAAGCGCACACAGGACCGTCAGCAGGTTCAGGAGCAGGCGCCCTGCCTGGATAACGCCGACATCGCCGGATGCTCGCCCGCTCGCCATCCATCTGACCGCGTCCTCTGTCCCCAGGGCAATCAACGTAGCGACCGCCGCCCAACGCACGAAGCGCCGCAACGCAACTGGCTGCTCAGTCAGACTGAGCCGGGGGTCGAGCGCGGTGATCTTCACTACGCCGACAAAGAACAGGGCGGCCGCGAGGAAGAAGCCCCCAGGCACCAGGTATTGAAACGCAGCAACCGCCGCAACATCGGGCAGAACGCCGCTCAGGAGCCCCAGCAAGAAAGCGACAATGAAGCAAGCCGGCGCCAGGCAGCAGGCCAAGTACACGGCTCCCACGCCACGATTGACGCCCGCCAGCCAACCCGGGTCCGCCGCAGTCAACCGGTCGCCGCCCGTCGAGCGTCTGGCAGGCGTGCCGCACTCCGGACATCTCTGATCCTCGCGAAGGGTGCGCAGGTTGTACCCGCAGGAGACGCACGGTAGGTCCTCGAGAATCATCGGTCCGTGCACCTCAGTCTCCGACTCGGCGGTATCCGTCGAACCAGTCGCGCCGGCCGCTTCGGTGCTGCCGCGCTTCTGGGCCGCTATCTGAGACAACCGATCGAAGTAGGAGCTGCCCCGCGAAGGCGCAACCGGCTCCGACTTGTCCTGCTGAGCGTCGCGCGTGATCGTTCGGGTAACCAGTGTCGCCAGCTCGGATTCTCCCTTGCGTACCAGGTCGGCAGTCGCGACGGTCTGGCGCAGAGCTCGTCGGAAGTGCTCGGCCGTCTTGTAGCGGAACATCTCCTTCTTGTGAGCGGCCCGTTCCATTATCTCCACCACCGCCGCCGGAACGCCGTCGACCAGGTGCTCGCACGGCAGAGGCGCCTCGCAGTGCTGATGGCGCAGAGCCTCGAAGTCACCTTCGTACGCGGGACGACCGGCCAGCATCTCGAACAGGAGCAGGCCCATGGCATAGACGTCGGTCTGAGCAGAGGCCCTGCCGTCAAACGCTTCCGGAGCCATGTACTTCGGCGTGCCGGCCAGTGACAGCGCCTCGCGCGAACGTCGTTGCAGAGCCGCCAGGCCAAAGTCCGTCACGAACAGCGAGGCATCCCGGTCGAAGAGGACGTTGGCTGGTTTGACATCGCGATGGGTGAACCCCTCGGTATGCAGCGCCGCCAGGGCGGCGGCCGCTTCCAGGCTGACGTGGACAGACGCAGCCAGAGACAGGCGTCCGGTGGCCGACAGCACGTCGCGCAAGGTTGGCCCGTCGATATAGTCCATCACCACGTACGGCAGACCGTCGATGGTGCCCGCCGTATGAACGGCCACGATGTTGGCATGCCGTATTGCGGCCTCGGCCCGGGCCCCTTCCAGGAACTGCTCGAAGTGCGGGTCCTTCGAGTCAGGCTCGGCCCCCAGGAGAAACTTCACCGCCACGGTGCGGTGCAGGACCTCGTCCCAGCCGCGGTAGACGACTCCCATCCCGCCGCGGCCTATCTCCTCGGACAGGCGGACCTGCCCGATACGCCGCGGCACGGTCCGATCCACCGGCGGGCCGCCGCCGCTGGCACCCCAGGTGAGGTTCAGCAGATCCTCCGCCCCCGAACCACAGCCCTCTGCCGCCTCGTCGCTGATCGGCCTGGTGTACGATCTGGTCGGGTCGTCGCTCATTGTTGGGAGGCCCGTCCGACCTCAGGCTTGCTGGGACCGTCGCTTACGCAAACGGCCTGCGAGGACCCCGACTAATCGGGACTTTCAGCGCAGGCCGCACAATCACTTCCTCAGCGAGCCGGTGCCGGGCGTCACATGCCGTTGCCGTCGGCGTCCGACTCCATGGTGCCCTTCCACTCAGCCAGGTTGTCAAGATAGACCGCCGTCCCGCGGGCCACGCAACTCAGGGCATCGTCCACCACGTACACATCCAGCCCCGTGGCCGACGCCAGCACCTCGCCCAGGCCGCGGAGCAACGCCCCGCCACCCGCCAGGTAGAGGCCGTTGTCCACCAGGTCGGCCGCAAGTTCCGGATCGGCCTTCTCCAGAGTTCGGGTGCAACAGTCCACGATCTGCGATACCGGATCACGCAGAGCCTGTCGGATTTCTTCGGAAGTGACCACGCTCTTGCGCGGCAGGCCGCTGATCATGTCCCGCCCGCGTACTTCCTGGGTCAGTTCCTGATCCAGTTCGGCAATCGACCCGATCTTGATCTTGATCTGTTCCGCAGACTGCAACCCGATCATCAGGTTGTAAGTCTTGCGCATGTGGTTGACGATGGCCTCATCCATGTCGTCGCCCGCCACGCGGATGCTCTCCCGCACCGCAATGTCGCCCAGCGACATGATGGCCACTTCGGTCGTGCCGCCGCCGATATCGACGATCATCGAGGCAGTCGGCTCCGCAATGGGTAAGCCCGCGCCGATTCCCGCTGCCATGGGCTCCTCGATCAGATACACCCGACGGGCGCCAGCCCGCTCGGCGGAGTTGTACACCGCGCGCTTCTCAACCGCGGTAATCCCTGACGGGATGGCGATCACCACTCGCGGACGGAAGAACTTTCGCCGCCCATGAACCTTGCGTATGAAATAGGAGAGCATCGCCTCGGTGATGTCGAAGTCCGCGATCACGCCATCACGCAGTGGGCGGATAGCGCTGATGGAACCCGGCGTGCGGCCCAGCATCTCCTTGGCCACCAGCCCCACCGCGTTGCCGTTGCTCAGCACGCGGTTGGTCCCCCGCTTGACCGCTACCACCGATGGCTCGTTGAGGACGACTCCCTCACCCTTCACGCATACCAGCGTGTTGCAGGTCCCCAGGTCGATGCCCATGTCTACGCTGAAGAGCCCGAGGAATGAATCGAGGATCACGGCGCTGCATCCTTTCAGACAACCCGCCCTAGACCCGGCCGAGTCAAGGACGATCCGTCGCAGGCGGACCCACGATACGCGACGCAGCTAGAACGGCAGCCAACTGCCGAACAACTCGTTCGCCCGGACGGACGTGTAAACCGTAGCCGCCGCCACGAACACGGTGGCCACGATGATCAAAACAGTGAAAATGTCGCTCTCGGGTCTAGCCCCGGAAGGTCCACCTTCGCTCATATTTGCGCCTCTGGTTACAGAATCGGCCCTGGTCGGGCCTCTCGTGGTCCGGCGCTATTCCGCCATCCCGAACTGGGCCTCGTCGGCCACCCGATCGCCGGTTTTCGGCGTTCCGCTGGAGCGCGTCACCCGCCCGGCACATTGGCTGGGCTCGACGTGGGTGATCTTCAGGTCGCCGATGTAATCCAGGCCCCGATAGATCACAAACACCATTCCCTCCACCACGCCGTCGGCCGCGCCGACACTCACTGTGGCCAGGCCGCCCGATACATCCACGATTTTGCCGCGAATCGGCGAGACGGCCACCGGCGTCAGCGGTCTGGCCGCACCACGCCCGGCGTCCGCCAAGGCGTCCAGGTCGCCCGCGGCTGCACGCCGCTGGTACTGGCTGAACTGGCGGTTCTCTTCCTCGAGAATGTGAATCTGCTGCTCCAACTGCCGAACGTGCTGCTCGAGGACGAGCACCTGCGCCGTCTGCTCGTTAACCCGTTCGTTCAGGTCAACGTTCCTGGTCTCGAGTTCGATGTTCCGCT
>JANQGB010001473.1 GCA_028277545.1 Phycisphaerae bacterium
ATAGACGGCACCGATGGCCGAGTTTAGCACGCCGATGATGGCCAGGGCGATCAGCGGCATCCGAAACGCGTGCCCCTCGCCCAGCGAGAACGCGCTGGAGAAGATGTAGACCTTACCCAGGAAGCCTGCCGTCGGTGGGAAACCCATCAGGCTGAACGCGCAGATCGCCAACGCCAACGCCGACCAACTGTGCCGTTTAGCCAAGCCACCCAGATCACCCAGTTCCTCGACCGGCTCACCCTTGACGGCAAACGCGGTCAGCACGGCAAAGGCACCCAGGTTCATCACGCCGTAGACGGCGATGTAGAACAGCATGGCCGCCACACCGTCGTGCATGGGACCGGTGCCAGCCAGCGGGCCGACCAGCACCCCGATGAGCATGTATCCCGAGTGAGAGACACTTGAGTACGCCAGTATGCGCTTGACGTTGGTCTGCAGCAGGGCCAGGACGTTCCCTACGGTCATGGTGGCCGCGGCCATGATCCAGATGAGCCAGTTGAGCGAGAGCGGCAGATCCCAACCCGCGGTGTCCAGCACCTTGACCAGTGCGGCGAAGCCAGCCAACTTGGGCAGGAAGCCCAGTAGTCCGGTGACTGGAGAAGCCGCACCTTCGTACACGTCCGGCGCGTACAGGTGGAACGGCACGGCCGCGATCTTGAACGCCAGCCCGGCGAAGGCCAGCAGTAACCCGATGATCGCGTAGGGCGGCAGCTCCGGCGTGGCCTGGAACCAGGCGACGATGCTGTGCTCGGCGCCGGCCAGCGTCGTCGAGCCAGCCACCCCGTACAGGAAGCTGAAGCCGTAGACCATCAGGGCGGCACTCATCGCCCCCAGGAAGAAGTACTTGATCGACGCTTCCGACGCCCGGGCGTCATCACGCGACAGGGCAACCAGGATGTAGGTCGGCACACTTACCAGTTCGAGAGCGAAGAACAGCAAAATGAGATCGTTGGCTGAGGCGGTCAGCGTCACCCCCAGCATAGAGAACAGCATCATCCCGAAGAACTCGCCGCGCTCCGAGGCGACGGGCAACCGCCAGTTCACCAGAAGTAGCAGGATGCCGATCACGAGCGTAATGCAGCGCACGTAATACGACAGCTCGGTCACCCGCAGGCCGGGCGGATTGTTGCCGCTGGAGGGAAGACCCGCCGAGCCCGTGGCGATCAGCGCCACCACCAGCACTACCAACGAGAGCGGTGCGACCAGCGCCCGGCTCAGCGCCGATCGTGACACGCCGACCAGGATGGCCAGGCAGGCCCCGATCGCCAGGACGATCTCAGGCGCCAGCGCTCTCAGATAGATTTCCACGTTCATCCTGGGTTGTTCCGTTCGATGGTATCGTCACCGGCTCTGTCCCTTCGCACTCCAGGCGTCGAGTCGGCGCGTGGCCTGGCCGGATGCACCTCGCTGACCTGCCTGCCGGTCGCGGCTTGCGAACTCGTCGCCGTCGCCCCGTAGAGAGCGGCGTCTGTACCCAATGCAACAGGAACGCCGATCCGTCGGTCAACTGGACCGTCTTCCGCCGACCCACGCTGCACAAAGGCGCGGTCAGGCGCGAAGAGCTCCTGATTGCCGGCAGGCTCGTGAGACAGTATGTGGCTGGCAATGGCCGGCCGCATCGTATCGAGGACCGGTTTCGGATAGACGCCCAGCAACACGCACACGGCCGCAATTGGCACCAGCAGGCCGATTTCGCGCCGGTTCAAATCGGGCGTCAGCCCGGTCGAAGTGTCCGGCGTGTGCGGCGGTTCGGTCAACGGACCGAAGAGCACTCGCTGGCACATCCACAGCATGTAGACCGCCCCCAGGATTATTCCGGTCGCGGCCGGCACCACGTAGGCGTAGTGCAGCGGGCCGGCCGGGAAACCGTCTCCGGTGGTGTTGGACGTGGCGGTACCCAGCAGAACCAGGAACTCGCCGATGAATCCATTCAACCCGGGCAGCCCAATGCTCGAGAGCGTAAAGAAGATCAGGAAGAACGCCATCCAGGGCATGGGCTTGGCCAAGCCGCCGATGGTTTTGATATCGCGCGTGTGGTAGCGCTCGTAGATCATGCCCACTACAAGGAACAGTGCCCCGGTGCTCAATCCGTGGTTGACCATGTAGAGGACCGCCCCGGTGACGCCGGCCACCTTGAGACTGAACAGACCCAGCATGCAGAAGCCCAGGTGCGAAACCGAGGAGTACGCCACCAGCTTCTTCACGTCGTCCTGCACCCAGGCCGCCAGGGCGCCGTAGATAATGCCGATCACCGCCAGCACCGCCATGAACGGCGCGAAGGTCACCGCCGCCTCCGGCAGCATGGGGATGCTCAACCGGGTGAATCCGTAGGTCCCCAGCTTAAGCAGCACGCCCGCCAGAATCACGCTGCCGGCGGTCGGCGCTTCGGTGTGGGCCAGGGGCAGCCAGGTGTGAACCGGGAAGAGCGGCACCTTGATGGCGAAGCCCGCGGCAAAGGCGGCGAACAGCCACCATTGAACGCCGGCCGGGATCGCGCCGCTCTGCCCTAACCGAGTCAGTTCTTCGATGCTGAACGTGAACGTCGACAGGCCGCCCTGCGTGTAACCGAAGTAGGCCACATACAGCACGCCGGCAAAGGTCAGCACGCTGCCCGCCAGGGTGAAAATGAAAAACTTGTTGGCGGCCTGCCGCCGAAGCGGACCTCCCCAGATTCCGATCAGGAAATACAGCGGGACCAGGGTGAACTCGAAGAACACGTAGAACAGCAGCAGGTCCAGGGCGCAGAACACGCCCAGCATGCCGGTCTGCAGCAGCAGCATCAGGGTGTAATACTTCTGCACCTGCTCGCGGATACCGCTGAAACTCGCCCAGATGGCCAGAGGAGTCAGGAATGAGGTCAGAACCAGCAGCCACAAACTGATGCCGTCTATCCCTACGTGGTAACTGATGTCTACACTGTCCTCCGGGCTGCCGATCCACGACGCCAGGGCCCGGAGACAATACTCACCATCATCGGCGGCGCCATCCGCACCGTAGAAGAGAAACAGGGCGATCAGTGTCAACCCGGCCGTAACCAGCGAACTGGCCAAGGCCTTGTTGCGGACGTTCCGCCCATTGGCCGGATCACCGCCGTACACCCAGGCGGCGCCGACCAGCGGCGAGAAGATCACCAGTGTCAGAATCCAGGCGTCCAACGTGGTTCGCTTCCTGGTCGCTTCAACAGGCGACCTGCATTCACTCGCCCGGCACCGTCAACGACCGGCTGGCCGGACGGCAACCCGGCGCTCGCCTCACATGAACAACACCAGCAGCACGATGATGGCCAGCCCCGCGGCCATGGACAACGCGTAGCTCTGCAAGGCCCCACCCTGGAGCCCGCGGAGCGCGAAGCCTAATCCGCGCGGGATGGCCGTCACTACCCAGATAAGCCCGTCGACCACGTACTCATCGATGCCGAAGCACAACTTCCCGCCGCCACGCAGCGGTTTGACCACGGCCTGATCGTAACCCTCGTCGACGTAATACTTGTTGAACAGCACGCGGTAAGCCGCCGGCCACTTCTGAGCGACGATCTCCGGCACCCACGGGGCCAGCAGGTATAGCACGTACGCAGTGAAGATGCCGCCGATCGCCAACAGGCCGGAGACTATCATTAGCCAGTGTTTAGCCCAAAAGCCCGGGCCTTCGGCGTGGGCGATGGGTTCGGCTGCGTGTACCGGCACGCCCGCGTGGGCGGCCACAGCGTGCGCCCCGTGACCAGATGCGGCAGCAAACGGCTCAACCACCGGATCGAGGAAATGGCCGATATGTTCGGTCGGGTAGTTGAAGTAGCCGGCGCCAACCGCCCCGACCGCCAGCACCGCCAGCGGTACCAGCATCCACTTGCCCGATTCGTGAGCGTGTACGCCGTCGGGAATCCGCTCCGGACCCCAGAACGCCCGGAACATCATCCGGAAAGTGTAGAAGGCCGTCATTACAGCCGTCAGCAATCCGATGACGCCCAGCCAGGTGCTGGCCTCCAGCGCGTGGTGGATGATCTCGTCCTTGCTGAAGAAGCCCGCCAGCAAGGGGAAGCCGGCCAGGGCCAGCGAGCCCACCAGGCAGAACCTGAATGTCCAGGGCAGCACCTTGCGAAGCCCACCGAACTGCCGCAAATCGATGATGCCCCCCATGGCATGCATTACGCTGCCGGCTGACAGAAACAGCAGGGCCTTAAAGAACGCATGAGTGAACAGGTGGAACACGGCGGAACTGGCCGCGTAAACCCCAAGCCCCAGGAACATGTAGCCCAACTGGCTGATGGTCGAATACGCCAGGATGCGCTTCATGTCGTGCTGGGTCAGGGCGATGGTCGCGGCATAGAGGGCAGTCAGCGCCCCGATGACCGCCACGATGGTCATAACCACCGGCTCGGCCACGAAGATCGCCCCGCAACGGGCGACCATGTACACCCCCGCCGTAACCATGGTCGCGGCGTGGATCAGGGCCGACACTGGCGACGGGCCCTCCATTGCGTCGGGCAGCCAGACGTGGAGTGGCAACTGGGCACTCTTGCCCACCGCCCCGCAAAACAGGAGCAGCGCGATGATGCCCAGACGCCAATCAGGAATGGCCCCGCCGGTCGAGGTCACGCCGGCCTCGATCATCTGGAAAACGCCTTCGTAATCCAGGCGCCCGAAGGTGAGGTAAATCAGCAGGATGCCCAGCCCGAAGCCGAAGTCGCCGATGCGGTTGACCAGAAAAGCCTTCTTGGCCGCCGCCGCCGCCGAGGGCTTATTGTAATAGAAGCCGATCAGCAGGTAGCTGCACAACCCCACCAGTTCCCACCCCAGATACAACAGCAGGAAATTACCCGCCAGAACCAGGGCGCACATGGAGAAGACAAACAGCGCCAGAAACGCGAAGAACCGCTCGTAGCCCCGTTCGGGGTGGTCGTGTTCGCGCATGTAATCGCGCGAGTAGACTATCACCAGCAGCGAGATGAAGGTGACCGTCACCAGCATGATGGCGGTGAGCGGATCGATCAGCACCTCGAACTTGAACCAGCCAGCACCCGCGGCGGCCGATCCGCTGGCAATCCAGTCGTAGATCTCTACGCTTAGTGCCTTGGCGCCTTCAGCCGCCCCGGTCACCTGACCGAAGACCACAAAGGAGGCGACAACCGCACAGAGAACTCCGAGAATAGAGACCCAATGACTGTTGCCGCGAAGAACCGGCCGGCCCAAGGCCCCCACGGCGGCCGCGCCCAGCAGGGGGCACAGCAGAATCACCAGGCTGCAAGCTTGTAGAGTGCTCTCAGACATCCATCAACCAGTTCGCCGGACCCGGCTCACACCGTGCGGTTGAGCAGAGTCGACCGCGCCACGTCGTGTCCCATCTCCAACGCTCTCGCCGGCGGTCAGCCGTGCATAGTCGCCCAGGCATCGGCCGCCAGTGTGCCGCGACGCCTGAACAGCAGGACCACCAGCGCCAGAGCCAGCCCGGCTTCGACCGCGGCGATCACCAGCAAGAACAACCCAAACACCTGCCCGTCGAGTTGGCCGTGGATACGCCCCATGGCCACCAGGTTCACCAGCACACCCTGGAACATCACCTCGGTGCACAGGAACATGATGATGAGGTTGCGCCGGGTCATGAAACCCACCAACCCCAGGGCAAACAGTCCCGCCCCGACTACGACAAGTTCGCTTTCAACAGGCATCGCTTCCGTCTGTCTGTGTCCATCCGCTACGACCGGCAGGCATTGCCCGACCGGCGTCAACCCGGCCAGCGCCTCCTAGAACGGTGGCACCTCCTTGCCAATCTGCCCCAGGGGCTTCACCTCACCACCGACGTCCTCGGCCGGAACACGTTTCTTGGCCACGGCAATCGCACCCACCATCGCCACCAGCAGCAGCACGCCGGCGATCTCCAGCGTGAGCACATACGTCGTCAGCAGTTCGCGCCCCACCGCCACGGTGTTGCCCGGCTCGTCGGAACTCTGGCCGCCCGATGCGTCCGGCACGGTCTGAACCGCGCTGG
>JANQGB010001510.1 GCA_028277545.1 Phycisphaerae bacterium
CCGAAGGGTTCGCCCGTGCCAAGGCCTGCGACGCGCAGGTCCAGAAGCTGCCGGCCTACCGCCTGCTGCCGCGGTTGATGTTGCCCAGCTACCAGCGTACTTTCGAACTCCAGGGCCTGAAAGTGGCGGCCGTGCGCTGTGCGCGGGTGGCCCTGGCGGCGGAGCGCTATCGCCTGGGCCGGGGCGAATGGCCCGCGACGCTGGAAGACCTAGTGCCGGAGTACATCTCCACACTTCCTCTCGATCCTTTCGATGAGTTGCCACTGCGCTGCCTGCATGACGAAGGCGGCGTGACCGTTTACTCCGTCGGCGAAAACCTGGCAGACGACGGCGGACAGGTATGGGCCAAGAGCGGTTCGAAACGCCGACCGTTCGACGCGGGATTTCGCCTGTTGGAGCCTGGCGCGCGGGGTTTCCGAATCGCCGGCCCGTCGCCGGAGTGAGTGCCGCCCGGCTGATTCACATGGACGTGTGGGCGATCCCGGCTGGCTCGGCGGGCCGAGACAGACTATCATGGCCGCGCGAGTTGGACGCTCCAGGCCGGGGGGGCGAGGCAGCGGACATTGCGGTCGAAAAGGAACCATCCCATGCTCAAGAACGTTTTCATTGCCGGGACCCAGCGTACGCCGTGGGGTAGCTTTCTGGGGTCACTGTCGACGGTGTCGGCCGCTCAAATGGGCGCCACCGCCATCAAGGCCACCCTGGCCAAGGCCAACGTCGGACCGGACCAGGTCGACGAGGTCATCATGGGCAACGTGCTCAGCGCCGGCCTGGGGCAGAACATAGCCCGCCAGTGCGCGCTCGGCGCCGGAATGGACAAGAAGGTGCCGGCGGTGACCATCAGCAAGGTCTGCGGCTCGTCAATCAAGAGTGCCATTGCCGGGGCACAGGCCATCCAGTGCGGTGACGCCGACCTGGTCGTGGCCGGCGGCACCGAGAGCATGTCCAACGCGCCCTATCTGCTGCCCAAGGGGCGAACGGGTTTCCGCATGGGAGACGCCAAGGTTGTGGACGCCATGATTTGTGATGGCCTGTGGGACGTCTACAACAACGTGCACATGGGCACCTGCGGCCACCAGTGCGCCGAGAAGTACAACTTCAGCCGCGACGACCAGGATGAGTTCTCGATCGAGAGCTACAAGCGCGCCCAGAAAGCGCAGGCGGACGGAATCCTGGCCCGCGAGATCTCGCCGGTCGAGGTCAAGTCGCGCAAGGCAACAGTCACAGTTGACCAGGACGAGGAGCCGGGCCGATTCGTCGAGGACAAGTTCCGCAAGCTCAAGCCGGCTTTCGGGCCCGATACCAGTATTACCGCCGGGAACGCTTCGACCATCAACGACGGCGCCGGGGCCATGGTTCTCTGCACGGAGGAGAAGGCCAAGGCGCTGAGCATCCCGGTCGAAGGCCGCATCCTGGGCTACGCCGGGGCGGCCACTGATCCCGACTGGTTCACCGTGGCACCGGTCTACGCCATGCGAAACCTGGCTGAGAAACTGAATCTCAAGTGGGGCGACGTGGACGTCTTCGAAGTTAACGAGGCCTTCGCTGTGGTCGCCATGGTGGCCATGAAGGAGCTCGCTCTGCCACACGAGAAGACCAACATGTTCGGCGGCGCCGTGGCCATCGGACACCCGATCGGCGCCACCGGCGCCCGTCTGATAATCACCACGCTTAATGCCCTGAAACACACCGGCGGCAAGCTCGGCGTAGCCAGCCTTTGTATTGGCGGCGGTGAAGCGCTGGCCATCGCCATTGAGCGAGTTTAGATGGCTTGATGTAACAACTGCATACGACGGCGTCGCGCCCGTGGCGGGCTCGACACCGTAGACGCGTCCTGGAGCCCCGAGTCTTAACCTCTCGGGGCTTGCGTCTGCGCGGGTAGCACGGCGCAGGCTGCGCGCCGATAGAGGACAAGCCAGTTGGTGGGCATGCAGGAACGGGCTTCCTCGGCGTGCAGAGGATGTCACGCCGTATCGCTAGCCTGCTCAGGCACTGAATAGCTTACCTAAGTATCCCAGGCAGGGTAACTTACAGCCGTCTGGTTATTGCGGACCGGAGCGACCGGGTGGCGCGGTAACCGAAATATCGCGGCGCGAACCGACCGGGCCGGCGCGGGTACAGCGCTACGGCGCAGGCCAGTGGCGAGTGCGGTCCAGGCTACTAGACGTCCGCGGGTGGAAAAACGCGCCGGTCCGCGCGTATGATGCTCGCGGGGCCGGTCGGGCAAAACGAGATTATGAGTACGGGCTATCAATGTGCAGCTCAGGCTTATCTGCTGGGATGAACCCGGCCGCGGGATCCCGCCCCAGGAGCATCCTACGACTGGCGGTAGTGGTGGGGGCGGTGTCTGTTCTCAGCGCCTTGGCCATCTGTGTGGTGTCCTACCGTTCGGCGATGACGGCCACCGAAGCGCGCTACCAGAGCTTCTATCTCACCAAGGCCAGGATGCTGGTCGCAGCGGCCCAGGCGGCCCCGCAGGATTCTGATGCGGCGGTGCTGGAGGCAATAACCCGCGCCTTTGATCTCTCGGAAGACAGGCCGCCGGATGAATACGTCTGCGTGCTCGATCGCGACGCTCGCTGGGTCTTGCACACGGCTCGTCCGC
This sequence comes from Phycisphaerae bacterium, assembly GCA_028277545.1. GTDB lineage: Bacteria > Planctomycetota > Phycisphaerae > UBA1845 > UBA1845 > JANQGB01. The sequence goes on from JANQGB010001510.1 coordinate 2,606, forward strand.
ACCTGGTGGGCAACGATGCCGGCGCCGGTCATGTTGTCGGCCGCAGCGAAGGATCAGACTGCCGACTTCGCGACCTGGTCGCCGTTCAAGAGAGCTACGTCGGAGACTACATCTCCAGCGCGGGCCAACAGCAGATGGCGGCCTTCGTGCCCATTCCGGAGCGACGATGGCTGCTGGGAGTGCATCGAACCAGGGCCGCCCTGTTGGCTGACGTCCGATCGAATCTGCGCCTGCTGGCTGTCGGCTTCATCGTGGTGTGCGGTCTGCTGTTGCCGACTTCCCTGATGCTCCTCTCCCGCACCTTCCGGACGGCCCAACGAAGGCGCGCCCAGGCGGAGCGAGCCCTGATCCGCAGCCAGGAGTCGCATAGGACGCTGCTCGAGCATCTCCCGCAACGTATCTTCTACAAGGACCAGGACTTGGTCTACCTGTCCTGTAACGAGCACTATGCCCGTGACCTTGGCATAGAGCCCGCGGACATCGTGGGCCGGACGGATCACGACTTCCACCCTCGGGAACTGGCGGATAAGTACAGGGCTGACGACGCCCGAATCATGGCCAGCGGCTCGCTCGAGGAGATAGAGGAGGAATACATCAAGGACGGCCGGACTCTGTACGTACACACGGTCAAAACGCCGGTGCGCGATGAGGCCGGCAACGTGCTCGGTATTCTGGGGATCTTCTGGGACGTGACCGCGCGACGGCGGGCGGAGCAGGCCCGGCGGGAGAGTGAGCAGCGCTACCGGGACTTTTTCGCAAACGCCTCCGTGGGCTTTCATGTCTTCGGACCGGACCAGGTCATAATCGACATGAATCAAACCGAGCTGAATATGCTCGGCTACAACAGGGACGAGGTTGTCGGCCGGAAGAAGTGGCCCGACCTTATCATTCGCGAGGAGGTCGAGCGGTTTGACGCGCAGTGGCGGGCGATCGTGTCCGGGCGCGGTGTTCCGGACCAGGAATACACGCTGGTTCACAAGGACGGTCATCACGTCCACGTTCTTCTTAACGCTTCCGCGCGTTTCGATGACCAGGGCCGCCTGGTAAACACGCGTGGCACGGTTCTGGACATAAGCGAGCGCAAGCGCGCCGAGATCGCCGCGACGCGCTTGGGGCGTATTCTCGAGTCCTCCCTCAACGAGATCTATATCTTCAACACCGACAACCTCAGGTTCATCCAGGTGAATCGAGGGGCGCGGGTCAACCTGGGCTACACCATGGAGGAACTTCGCAACCTGACCCCCCTGGATCTCGAACCGGAGTTCGCGCCAAAAGTCTTCGCCCGCCTGATCGAGCCGCTGCGCACGGGTGCCCGGGAGGCGATCGGTTTCACGACGGCTCATCTCCGCAAGGACGGATCGCTGTACCCTGTGGAGGTGCATCTTCAGTTGATGAGGTACGAGTCCGAGCCAGTGTTCGTGGCGATCATGCTCGACATCACACGGCGCAAGCGTGTCGAGGACAGCCTGTTGAATGTAGCCAAGGGCGTCTCGGCCTCGATCGGCGAGTCCTTCTTCCGTGAGGTGGTGCTTCATCTGGCCAAGGCGCTGGCAGCCGATTACGCCTTCGTCGGGGAGCTGGCGGGCGACAACGACGAGCGCGTTCGTACCGTGGCTGTCTGTGCTGATGGACAGATAGTGGACAACTTCGAGTACGAGCTGCGCAACACTCCGTGCGCCAACGTGGTAGCGCATCGCGTTTGCCTCTACCCCCGCGGGGTGCAAAAGGACTTTCCCCGGGATGCGCTCCTGGCCGAGATGGGCGTGGACGGATACGTCGGGGCGCCCGTGCTTGGTACTGACGGGCGCGTGTTGGGTCTGATGGTGGTCCTCTATCGGCAGGAGGTGGCCGACATTGCAGCCGCTGAGTTTGTGCTCCGTATCTTCGCGTCGCGCGCCGCGGCCGAGTTCGAACGCAGCAGATCGGAATTGGAGCGGAAGGAACTGGAAGACCAGTTACGCCAGGCGCAGAAGATGGAGGCCGTGGGGCAGCTTGCCGGGGGCGTCGCTCACGACTTCAACAACATTCTCACCGCCATCCTCGGCAACGCAGAACTGGCCGCGAATGAGGCCGAGTCCAGCCTACCCTCGAACGACGAACTGGTGCAGGGCCTGCAGCAGATCAGGCTGAGTGCCGAGCGGGCGGCCGGGCTTACGCGGCAACTCCTGGCATTCAGCAGGAGGCAGGTGTCCCAACCCAAGATTCTGGATCTAAACCGGACGCTGACCGACCTGGACAGCATGCTAAGGCGCCTGCTCACGGAGGACATTCGCCTGACCCTGAACCTCTCGCCCAACCTGCTGAACATCCGGGCCGACGCTGGGCAGATCGAGCAGGTCGTGCTTAACTTGACTGTCAACGCCCGTGATGCCATGCCCAACGGCGGTCACCTGTCGCTGGAGACGACGAACGCGTTGTTGGACGACGGGTATGTGTCCACCCATCCCGATGCCCAGGCCGGGCCCCACGTCGTGCTGGCGGTCAGCGACACGGGTTGCGGGATGGATGCGGCCACCGCCGAGCGAGTCTTCGAGCCCTTCTTCACGACCAAGGGGATGGGGCAGGGCACTGGGCTCGGGCTGGCGACCGTGTACGGCATCATCAAGCAGTCCGGCGGCCACGTACGCGTGTATAGCGAGCCGGGTCGGGGTACCACCTTCAAAGTCTACCTGCCGGCGGTGGATATGCCGGCGACGCGACCCGAGAAACTGTCGACCGACAGCCCAACGCCGCCGGGCACTGAGACCATCCTGTTCTGTGAGGATCACGAGATGGTTCGGCACCTGGGCAAACAGATGCTGACTGGTGCCGGCTACGAGGTGCTGGCCGCCTCCGACGGCCGACAGGCCCTCGATCTGGCGGCGGAACACGCCGGGTCAATCGATCTGCTGGTGACCGATGTGGTAATGCCGGACACTAACGGCAAAGAGCTGGCCGAGACCCTCCTGGCCACTAATCCGCGCGTCAAGACCCTGTTCATGTCGGGTTACACCTCAGACATAATCGCCCACCACGGCGTGTTGGACGAGGGCGTCGAGTTCCTGGAGAAGCCCTTCAACCAGGCCAAGCTCCTCCGTCGAGTGCGCGAAGTGCTGGACGGAGCGGGAGTCGACGCGGTCGACCACTGACCGCGTCTCCGGCCGCCTTTGATGCGACCGCAGTTCCGCATCCCGACTCGGCCTGGGGCCCGGCCGGCCCTGTCAACAGCCAATCGATAACTGCCAGGGTGGCTAAGACACCGGAATCCTGCCCTTGACGGAGTACACAAAATAGCGTACATTCAGAATATAATGAATATTCACGAGACTGCATCCAAAAGGGAACCGGCTCCTCTCCAGCCCGAGACGGCGAGCTTCGTGCTCGCCTGGGGCGAGATGGGGGCGGTGTGGGGGATCAACCGTTCGACCGCTCAGGTCCACGCCCTGCTGCTGACCTCCGCGTCGCCGCTGGGCCTGGACGACATCGCCACGGCGCTCCAGATCAGCAGGGGTAACGCCAGTATGTGTCTCAAGGAGCTGCGCACCTGGGGCGTGGTCCACAAGCAGTCACGTCCGGGCGATCGCAAAGACTACTTCGCCTCCGACGACGACGTATGGGCCATGTTTGCCAACATCGCTCGGCAGCGCAAGCGGCACGAATTCGACCCCGCCTTGGCGGCCGTACGCTCACTACTGGCCAGCATGGAAGCGTGCCAGGACGGGCGCGGCGGCCAGCGCGCTCCTGAGCCGGATGATCGCGTTTGCGAGCGGCTCCGGCAGATGGACGCGCTGCTGACCGGTTTGGACGGGCTAGCCGCTGCTCTTCTGCGCCAAGCTGGCGGGCCGGGCTTGTTTGACAGGTTGACCGCCGCCGTCGTCGGGGCGGTGGGGCGGGCGAGGCGCCCTCATCGCTGAGCCGGAACGGTGGCTGGAATGGGCGATACCGGGTTGGACGTTGTCACCGGGGCTTTCGGCTACACGGGCAGGTATATCACGCGCCGCCTGCTGGCGGCGGGGCGGCGCGTACTCACGCTGACCAGCCGTCCACTTGGCGACAGCCCATTCGGGCGGCAGGTTGACGCTCTCCCGCTGGACTTTGACAGGCCTGAGCGGCTCAGGGAACATCTTCGCGGCGCTTCCACGCTGTACAACACCTACTGGGTGCGGTTCTCGTACGGCCCGGCGACGTTCGATGCGGCCGTAGAGAACACACGCACGCTCCTACGGGCGGCTCGGGAGGCCGGTGTCGAGCGCGTGGTTCACGTGAGCATCACGAACCCGTCGGAAGCACCGGGCCTGCCATACTTCCACGGCAAGGCTTTGCTCGAAGCGGCGGTGCAGGACTGCGGCCTGTCCTATGCCATTGTCCGCCCAACGGTGATCTTCGGCCCGGAGGACATTCTGATTAACAACATCGCATGGTTGCTGCGGCGCTGCCCGGTGTTCGGTGTCTTTGGGCGCGGAGACTACCCCGTACAGCCGATATTCGTCGAAGACTTCGCCGACCTGGCAGTGCAAGCAGGTCGTCAGCGCGGGAACGTCGTAATGGACGCGGCCGGTCCCGAGGTTTTCAGCTTTGCCGAATTGGTGCACTTGATCCGCCAGGCGATTGGCAGCCGGACCCGCGTTGTCTCCGTGCCGCCGGCCGTCGCGCTCTTGGCTGCCCGCCTGATCGACGGGTGGGTCGGCGACGTGGTCATCACTCGCGACGAAATAAGGGGGCTGATGGCGGGATTGCTGGTTTCTAACGAGTCGCCAAGGGGACCGACGTCGTTGAGCGACTGGCTTCGTCGCCACGCCGATAGCGTGGGTGTGGCGTACGCCTCGGAACTCGACCGGCACTACCGCAGCAGGCGTGCGCAGCGATCGGCGTAAGCTCCAGTCGCGTCGCTTCCATCCGGATTACTCGCAGCCTCCTGTCGGGAGTCGTGTATAACTGTCTGCGACGGAGGTGCGGGCATGCGATTCAAACGAATGGTTCCGGGCGTGATTGTCTGTGGCATTCTGGCGGTGGCGGCCATGGCGGCTCAGCGGCGCGAGCCGCCGGCGGAGGGTGTTCCGGCCTACAGGGTGACGAAGTGGCCGGTGAATTCGCCGGACCGTCCCTACCTGGAGGACGTCGAGCGCTACCTGAACCAGATGGCCGCCGAGGGCTGGAAGCTCCACGGTGACCTGGCCGGGCAGGGCGCCAAGATGTTCGTGTTCGAGCGGGCCACGGCAGGCTGATGTCGTCGGGCAGGGTGCAGCACAGGTGACGCCGGCTGCCGCCGGCTC
>JANQGB010001045.1 GCA_028277545.1 Phycisphaerae bacterium
GGTGGTCGGCAACGGCTAGCGAAACGCCACAGTGATCCTGTCAACCGGACCCAGCCGGCGGTAACGCCGGCCAGCCGCCTTTGCAGCCATTCTTCAACCGCAACGGAATCCCCGGCTCATCGAGTTTGCGCGGCAGTTGGCGCGCCGGAGGAACCGGTCGCCGCAAGGCAAGCCCGCACGCACAGCCACAGGCCGTCCTGGCGGCCGCCGGGTGAACCCGCCCCCGGCAGACCCGTTCAGCACTCTCAGTAGCACTGATGCGGAGCCCGGCACGCCGGTCGATCCGGTCTCGCCCGCCGGCAAGGTGTGTCCAGTGTCTGGCACGGAGCCCAGGCCGCATCCGGGCATCCGGCGGCTGCCGCAGGGGCACGATCGACCGACTTTGGGTTTGCGATCGCCCCCGCTCCTCGCTAACATCGGCTATTACAGATGGTCGTGACCTATGCGGCTCGGGCGTGCGTGGGTCTGCCTTCAATTCGCACCAGCGGAATCCAGAGGAGAATGTGATGCAACCCGATCTCACCCCTTACGGGATCAGCGGTGTGCGAGTACTTCGCAACCCCTCGGTCCCAGCGTTATACAAGCTTGCCCTTGACGAGCCGGGCTGCTCTCTGGCCGACACCGGAGCGCTGATCGCCATGTCCAACGCCAAGACAGGCCGTAGCCCCAAAGACAAGCGAATCGTCGACCACCCGGCCAATCGTGACCATGTCTGGTGGGGACCAGTCAACATTGCCATAAGCGACGAGAGCTACCAGATAAACAAGGAGACTGCCATCGACTTCCTGCAGACCCGCGAGCGGGTGTTCTGCATCGACGGTTTCGCCGGCTGGGATCCACATTATCGCATCAAGGTCCGCGTGCTGTGCGTGCGGGCATATCACGCCTTGTTCATGCACAACATGCTCATTCGGCCCACGCCTGGGCAGTTGGCCGAGTTCGGCGATCCCGACTGGGTGATCTTCAACGCGGGCCAGTTCTTCGCCAGCAGTCGTACGCCCGATCTGACCAGCAAGACCAGCGTGAACATAAACTTCACCACTCGCGAAGTGACCATCCTGGGCACCGAGTATGCCGGCGAGATGAAGAAGGGCGTCTTCACGGTGCTCAACTACGTCCTGCCGCTACGGGGTATCTTGACCATGCACTGTTCGGCCAACGAAGGCCCCAGCGGCGACACCGCCATCTTCTTCGGCCTCTCGGGAACCGGCAAGACGACGCTGTCAGCCGATCCCAAGCGCCAGTTGATCGGCGACGACGAGCACGGCTGGAGTGACACCGGCGTCTTCAACTTCGAAGGCGGCTGTTACGCCAAAACCATTCGTCTGAGCAAGGAAGGCGAACCGGACATCTGGAACGCGATCCGGTTTGGCAGCGTGCTGGAGAACGTCGGGTTCGACGAGCGGACCGGCAAGGTCGACTACGATGACGGCCTGATTACCGAAAACACGCGGACCTCCTACCCCATCGAGTTCATCCCCAACGCCAAGATTCCCTGCATCGGCAACCATCCGCAGAACATCATTTTCCTGACCTGCGATGCGTTCGGGGTGCTGCCACCGGTCAGCCGGTTGACGCCCGAGCAGGCCATGTACCACTTCATCAGCGGGTATACCGCCAAGGTGGCCGGCACAGAGGTGGGCGTCACCGATCCCGAGGCCACGTTCTCCGCCTGCTACGGAGCAGCCTTCCTGGTCTGGCACCCGATGTTCTACGCCGAGCTGTTGGCCAAGAAAATGAAGGAACACCGGGCCAGCGCCTGGCTGATAAACACCGGGTGGTCCGGCGGCGCCTTTGGCGTTGGTCAGCGGATGTCGCTCAAGAACACCAGAGCCATCGTCGATGCCGTCCTGTCCGGCGCGATGGATGACGTCGAGACCACAACGGACCCGACCTTCGGCGTGGCCGTACCCACCGGCGCTCCCGGTGTGCCGTCCGAGGTGCTCATTCCCCGCCAGACGTGGAAAGACAAGCACGCCTACGATGCGACAGCGGCCAAGCTGGCCCAACTCTTCAATGACAACTTCCGCAAGTACGCCGACCGGGCCGGTCCGGAGGTGCTGGCTGCCGGCCCGAAGGCATCCTGACTGCCCGGTTATCAGACGATACGCAACTAGCAGTACAGCGCAAGGTCCTCACGCCTTCGTACCGCAGGCATCTTGCCAA
>JANQGB010000078.1 GCA_028277545.1 Phycisphaerae bacterium
TGGTGTGGCTGACGAGTGCGACATTCGTGACGGAATGAGCGACGACTGCAACACGGATGGTCAGCCGGACGAGTGCGAGATCTCTCAGGGTACCAGCGGAGATTGCGATACGGATGGTCTGCTGGACGAATGTGAGATCGCGGGCGGGACGGCTTACGACTGCAACGGCAACGCTATCCCCGACGACTGCGAAGTCGCGGATGGCACCGCGGAGGACTGCAACTCGAACGGCATTCCGGACGCCTGCGACGTTAGAGCCGGCCCCGGCGCCGCCGTCTTCTTCGAGAACTTCCCCGATCTGTCATTGTCCCCGGAACGCTGGCAGGCCGGTGCGGGCTACAGTTTCACCCACCACCGCTATGTCAGCTCGCCGCTGTCGCTGGACCTGGACCGCACCGACTGGGTCGAGACGGTCGCAGTCGATCTGTACTCTGCCCAGGCTGCGCAGGTGAGCTACTACTGGCTGAACATCTCGACCGAGCCGGGTGACGATCTGGAGCTGTCATACTGGGATGGCGTGGAATGGCGCCTGTTCCACGTAGAGCCTGCAGGCCCCGACGTGCCCGACTGGCAGTTGGCAACTCTCGGTTTGCCCTGGGCTGCGCTCCATGACGGATTCCGCCTGCGCTTGGCTGCGTCCTGCAATACGCCTCAGGATGACTGGTATATCGATGACCTCACGATAATGGCGGCAGACGACGCCACCTCATGGGACTGCGATGGTGGTGGCGTACCCGACGAGTGTGGCGTACCGGATTCCGGTGATGCCGACGGCGATGGGGACGTTGACCTCGCGGATTATCGGGTATTCCTGACGTGTTTCGCTGGCGCAGGCGCACCGCCCGGCTCAGAGAAGCCGGCCTGCCTGGAGACTTGCCGGTCGGTCTTCGACCTGGACCACGACACAGATGTGGACCTGGACGACTTCGCTGCGTTCGGCTCTGCCCTGACCGGACCGTAGCACCGCGCTGGCCGTGCGACACGGCTATGCGCACGCGTCCATTCGACCCGACTCGCCGAAGCGCGGCGCCCGTTACACGCTCGAAGCGCTGCCCCGGTTGCCGCCGGTTGGAGGGCCTCGTATAATCCCCGCCCGAGCGACCGCAGGGGCGGTGGCTGGACGATTCTTGATGGGCCGGGGAACTGCTCGCGGGGTGCTGGCGGACCCGTGTCAACAATTGAAGGATGCAAACATGAAGGCAAGCTGGATGTCACGCACGTTACTGCTCGCGGTCGTAATCGGCCTGTTCGTCGGTGCCACCTCGTCTGCTCAGGAGCCCCAGGCGCCGGCCAGCGAGGCCGACTTGAAGGCCGAACTGGCTGAGGTCAAGGCGGAGCTCAAGGCTGTTCGATCCGACTTGCAGCGGATTCTCAAGGAGCTGGCCGCCATCAAGGCGGCTTCGAAGCAGCCTGCCAAGCGGAACCCGCGCAAGCCGGACACCACGGTCTACAAGATCGACATCGGCGACGCGCCTTTCCGCGGTCCGAAGGACGCCGCGGTGACGATCGTCGAGTACGTGGACTTCCACTGCCCCTTCTGCACGCGGGAAGCTCCGGTCATCAAGAAGGTGCTCGACGCCTACCCCAACGATGTTCGTTGGGTGTTCAAGCACTTCCCGCTGGCCATGCATAAGAACGCCAAGCCCGTACACGCCGCCTCCGCACTGGCGTACAAGCAGAAGGGCAACGACGGCTTCTGGAAAATGCACGATCTGATCGTCGCCGCTCCCAAGGCCACTAGCACGGAGCAGCTACGTGCCCACGCCGAGAGCCTGGGGATGGACCTGGCTGAGTTTGACACCGTCATGGGCGACCCCACCAAGATCGACGCCCTGATCAAGGCCGACATGACCGCCGCGCCGAAGTACGGCGTGCGTGGCACCCCCTCGGTCTTCATCAATGGCCTGCGTCTTTCACCCCGGGGCTTCGACAACTACAAGGCCCGCATCGACGACATCCTCAAGCAGAAGAAAGGCTAGCAGGCAGGCAGCGACGACCTGCGCCGCACCGTCCGTTGGCCGGTGGGTGGCGTGAACAGGACGCAAGAGTCAATCAGGGACGCCAGACTGGCGACTGTCGCCGGCTCGGCGTCCCTGTCATTGCGCCGACCAGGTAACACGCCCTCGGCCGGTGATTCACGGTGGGCTCAGTTGACATGGCTTGATTCTGGCCACCCCCAGCCAGGTCGCCGCGTGCTCGCCGGGAGCCTGGCGTTGTTCCGCCCGCGGCCTGGCGCAATCAGAAGAGCCGCCGCGGCACGTACGCCGCGACGGCCCTCATTGACCCCAAGGGGAATCGAACCCCTGTTGCCGGCGTGAAAAGCCGGTGTCCTAACCGCTAGACGATGGGGCCTTCACCACGCTGGCGCCGCAGCATCGCTGCCGCCGGTCAGCGTTACCAGTCCGCAAGACTTTAGCGATTCGAGCTGATCGGGTCAACCGTGTCGGCGACCCGGGAATATTCTTGATCTTCGGTCACCGGCCCGCTAATCGATGAACACAGGCTATGCGACCCGGAACGCAATCTCAGGAAGGCGGGCATACGCTCGGAAGTCGGATCGGTTTCTGGCTGGGGCTGGCGTTCTTCGGGACGTTC
>JANQGB010000101.1 GCA_028277545.1 Phycisphaerae bacterium
GTTCGCGGTCGGTACGATAGCCCGGCACTTTGCCGCCGGGGATTCTGGAGAACAGAGGGCCCAGGAACCACCGTGGCGGCACTGGAGGGCAGCCGGTCAACTCGACGTAGCGGCGGAGCACATCCGCGATGGTCGGCCCCCAGAGAACGAAGTAGTTGAGGTAGCCGTCGCGGGCGGAGAACGACACCTGTCCCCGGCGCCGCAGATCGAAGGAAGCGATGTTGGGGTTGTCCACCACGACGCCGTAGCCGCGCGTGCTCACCCAGAAAGCGATGGGCACGTCACCGCCCGCCCCCCCGGCATGGTCGGCCGCCATCGTTCGAATCTGTCCCACACGATTCAGGGAAGCCAGCGCGTTCTGTCCCAGGCCGTAGATTCTCTCGTCCTTGGACGTCTCCCAGGTGAGGGCAGCACCCCTTGCCGAATAACCCAGCGGGTGTTTGACGGATTCGCTCAGAAACGTGCCCTGCTGGTCTGCGAAGCGTAATCTGAGTGGGGCTCGCGTGTACTGCAGGGAGGCAGAGGCCGCCTGCGCCGTGCTGTCCTTGCGATTCAGCTTCCATGTGACTCCGCGGCGGCGGCTAGTGGTCGTGACGTGGTGCGTGGGGTCGTTCGCCCAGTCGTCGCCGGGGTGCCAGACCACGTGAACGATGCCGTCCCCAACGGCCGTCACTTCTGCGTTGGCACCAGCCGTGCGGAACAGCAGGCGGGATCGGTCTGACCTCACCTTGAGCAGGCGCTGGGGTCGACACTGAACAGTCAGATCGTCGAGCGAGATGCTCAACTGGGTCATGTCGGATGCTCCCTTGGCCGTGACCTCTAATCGAGCGGACGCCAGGCGGCGCGCCCTCGTCGCGCCGCATTACGCGGTTAACCAGTGCTGCAGATTATGTCGCCGGTAGAACGCGCCAACAAGCAGGACGTGGGCACAGCGCTTAGACAAGGGATTCCTGGCCGCTAAGATGCTGTCCGGTCGTCGGACAGTAAGCGGCGCCGGTGACGTCTGGCGTAGGAAGCCCTGCAATGTCAACAGGTTGGTCGGTAAAGGAGCCTGCGTTTCGTCTGCACCAGGCCAAGGCTTACGAGGGACTGTTCACGCTCGGCAGCGGCTACATGCACGTTCGAGGTTCGCTTGAAGAACACCTGAGCGGTGCCCCCCAAAACACGGCCTACACCCGCACACCAGCAGACGTCACCAGCGAGGTTTTCGCCGACACCCCGCTCAAATGGGGTACGTTCGTGCCAGGGATCTTCGGTCGACACCCATTGCTGAACTCGGAGTTGATCAACCTGCCCTGGTTCCTGGGGATCGCACCGATCGTGGACGGCGAGAGGTTGGACGTCGCCATATCCGACCTCGAGGGCCACTCCCGTACGCTGGACCTCAAAACCGCGACCCTAAGACGACGGGTGCGCTGGAGAACGCGCTCAGGCAAGCAGGTTGTGATCGAGTTCGAGCGGTTTGTTGACGCGGTCCATCCGCACCTGTGCGTGCAGCGCATGCGACTGCTGCCGGGCGCCGAGGTTGACCTGACGCTGCGGTGCGGACTCGATGCCGACGTTCGGACCAACGGCTACGATCACTTGGTCGACGTGAAGCTGGTACCCGCCTCGGGGTACGGGATCGACTGTCGCTTGCGCACCGATGCCGGCGATGACGTCCACCTGGCCACGAGAATCTACAAGACTCAGCACGCATGGCGATGGGAGGAACGGTCGCGTTCGGCCGATCTGGTAGCCGATTTCACCGCGGCAGGCGGTCAAGAGGTGATCGTCGAAAAACGCACCGCAGTTGCTACCAGCCGCGACCTCGCGAGCAGGTCTGCGGACGTCTATCTGGCGGAAGTCGGGGACGCGGCCTACGAGGAGTTGAGCAATGCCCATGCCCAGGAGTGGGCCCGCCGGTGGCAACGCTGTGACGTTGTGATAGAGGGCGATGACGACGCCCAACAGGCCATGCGCGTCTCGCTGTTTCACTTGCTGCGAGCCCACGTGCCGGACGATCCACGGGTGGCCATTGATCCCAAGGGGTACGCCGGGGAGGCCTACTGGGGACGGTACTTCTGGGACACTGAGTTGTTCCTGCTACCGTTCTACCTCTACACCGACCCGGCGCGGGCCCGTACGCTGGTTGACTTCCGAGTGGGTACCTTGGATGGGGCCAGGGCGAACGCTTCTCGGTACGGCTATGGCGGGGCTCGGTATGCCTGGGAGTCGGACGCAGACGGCAACGAGTGTTGCCCGAACTGGCAGTATGCTGATCACGAGATACATGTGACGGCGGACGTAGTGTACGGTTTGCAGCACTATGCGGAGGCCGTTGACGAGGCTTACCTGCGCGGCCCGGCTGCTACGGTCGTTGTGGAGACGGCACGATACTGGCTCGAGCGACTGGATCGGCCCGCTGGCCAGGAGCACTTCAGCCTGCTGGGCGTGATGGGGCCGGACGAGTATA
>JANQGB010000105.1 GCA_028277545.1 Phycisphaerae bacterium
ACCAACCCCAAAACCCAATTGCGAACATGCTCCCATCGAAATCCGCACACAAGTCCTTGTCCCTCAATACCTACAGGCCACACTTGCGGAATCGCTGGCGTACGCCGGGTGGCCGTTGCTCCGGGACAGGCGACAAACTATACTTCCCGGCTGTGAATTCTGTGACCTGAGGTGGTGCATGCCCATCTACGAATACGTCTGCCCGAAGTGCGGGCACGAGTTCGAGCAACTGGTGATGTCGGTTTCCTCACGTGACGACATCGAATGCCCGGAATGCGGCAGCGCTGCGCCAACCCGTCAGATGAGCGTTTTCGCTGCCCGCGAGGGTAGCGAGACGTCTGCGCTGCCGGCGGGTGGCCCGCCGTGCGGTGGTTGCGCCAGCCAGGGCGCCTGTCCTTACAACGGTTGACCTGCTGAGATTCTCCCCGACTTGGCAAGCCCACGACACCGGGTGGCCGAATGAGAGCGTAGATGGCTGGTAGTTCCGTCTTAAGTCCGGTTGTTCGAGTTCCACTGGCTGGCTTCCTGGCCTGGATAATGCCCGGCCTGGGCCACTTGCTAATCGGCGAGCGCGTTCGCGGCCTGATAATCCTGGTGGCGATCACGCTGACCTTCTGGGGTGGGGTGGCCATAGGTGGCGTTCACGACACGGTGTATCCGCGAGCGCGGAAGGCCTGGTTCATGGGGCAGGTCTGTACCGGCGGCCACGCCCTGGCGGCCCATGCCTGGGGCGAGAGCGTCCGCGGCCAGCCGGGGAGCTACCCGGGCATGAAAGGTCACTGGCAGTCTGTGGAAACGGGCGTCGTCTACACGGGTGTGGCCGGGCTGCTCAATCTGCTGGCGATCATCGACGCACTGTCCCGGGCGGACCTGGCAGAGCCGCGACGCCGGCCGGGCGGCGCCGGGGCAGCCACGAGGAACACCGCATGAGCGCCCTGCCGGTTCCGATCCTCGCTTCGATCCCTCTGACCGGCTTCCAGCACGCCCTCTTGTTGCTGCCGCTGTGTCTGAGTGTCAGCGTGGTCTACAAGGCGGTGCGCTGCCCGAACATCCGCGAGATTCCGCTCGCTTCGCTGGTTCTGTTCGTCACCATTGTTTTCGGGATGTACGCGGTTGCTGTGGGCCTGTGGCTGCTAAACATCATCATGACTTGACCGCGGGCCGCCTTTACCAAGTCCGCCGGCCAGGTACCGGGCGCCCGCTGACCCGGGTCAGCCGAGCGGCCCGCACCAGGCAGACCGCTCGGCGAGACTCGGAGGATTGAGGCGACCATGGTCGCCTCGGCGGCGCGCGTTCTGGACGCGAAGTACCGTGCGACAGGCGGCTCGATCTGCATCGAGGTTGCACCGGCCGTTTTCGATCATCTAGGTGCCAGCCGCATGACGACCCCAGTGTCGCCGAATGGCACACCGGTGTTGTTAGCCAGCACGTAGATCTCGCCGTCGGCGTCCTGGCCGAAGCCCAGCAGGAACATGCCCAGGCCGGCCCCACCGCGAATCCTGAACTCGACAACCTCGTTTCGTCTGTCCAGGTTACGCCGCCTCAGGAAGAAGAGCCGCCCGTCGTTGTTGAATGTCTTGGCGAATTCTCCGAACACATAGCGCCCCTGCAGGCGAGGTATGTCGTCGCCCCGATAGACGAAGCCGCCGATGATGGCGATGCCCTCGTCGTGGTCATACTCGGCGATCGGATCGCGCATGAGCGGCAGCCCGCCGGGGTCCTGGTCAGTGACAAAGCCCGGCCCGTCGCCGTTGGGATCGAAGAAGAAGGACCCTTCCTTGTGTGGCCAGCCGGCGTTGTCGCCGGCTTCGATCACGGTGACTTCCTCGAGGTCGTTCTGTCCGACGTCGGCCACGATCATGCGGCCGGTGTCCATATCGAAGGAGAAGCGGAACGGGTTTCGGAAACCATAAGCATAAATCTCGTCCAGGAAGCCCTTCTGCCCGACGAACGGGTTGTCGGGAGGGATCCCATACTGCCCGTTGGACGAGTCGACGCCCTGGGGGTCGATCCGGAGCATATTGCCGAGGATGTTGGTGGTGTCCTGCCCGTTGCCGCCGGGGCTGTGGCCGTCACCCTGGTCGTCCGCGGCGCCGCCGTCCCCCAGGGCGATGTACAGCATGCCGTCCGGGCCGAAGTTGATCGCCCCGCCGTCATGGTTGAACTGCGGCTGGTCGATGCGCAGCAACACGCGATCGCTCGGCACACTGCCCCCGCGGAGAGCGTCCGAGGGATCGTCCATCTCCCATTCGGTGATCACGGTGTGGTGGTCGGCCTCGATACCCGGCGGCATGGTAGTGAAGTCCGCCGGACCATCCACGGGCTCCGAGGTGTAGGTGTAGAACAGCCCGTTCTTGTCGTAGTCGGGATGAAAAGCGACGCCCAGCAGGCCGCGCTCGTCGAACGTATCCGGCCCTGCTATGCCCAGCTCCACCAGTCGATCCGAAACGTCGAGGAAGACACTCTTGTCGCCTGACTCCAGGTCTATGGCCCAGAGAATGCCATTCTGGTCCGTGACCAGGAGCGTCTCAGAATAGCCCGGCGCGAACGTCCCCCAGTTCGGCGCTGTCAGGCCGGTGGCCAGGCTCTCGAGCTGCACGGGGCCTCGCATCACCGGCGATTCGGG
>JANQGB010000186.1 GCA_028277545.1 Phycisphaerae bacterium
GGTTTCGGGCCCACGATTCGAACCTCCGTGAGGAGAAGTAGGCGGGTTTCCTGCCCAGATGAGTTTTCCCTGTTTCGCGATCCTAGAGCATTCTGCCTTTAGGTTGATGCGTATTCGGCGTTTTTGAGGTAGTTGGCGCATTCCTTTGGCGGGAAGGCATCGAGAAGGGCGCCGATGCGTTTCCACAGGTCTTCGACGGTCCGCTCGGCGGCCTTTCGGAGCAAGGCTTTGAGCTTGGCGAAGACCTGCTCGATGGGATTGAGATCGGGCGAGTACTTGGGCAGGAACAGCAGCTTGGCGCCGGCGCTGCGGATCGCCCGGCGGACGGCCTTTCCCTTGTGGCTGCCGAGGTTGTCCATGATCACCACGTCACCGTCCCGGAGGGTGGGTACGAGGATCTGCTCGACGTAGGCCAGGAAGCGTTCGCCGTTGATCGGGCCGTCGAACACGCAAGGGGCATCGATGCGATCATGGCGCAACGCCGCCAGGAACGTTGTGGTCTTCCAGCGGCGGTGCGGGACGGTCCCCACGAGACGACGGCCCTTGGCGCTGCGGCCATGGCTGCGGACCATATTGGTCTTGGCCCAGGTCTCGTCGATGAACACGAGACGGCGCGGGTCGATCCGGTCCTGGTACTTGCGCCACTGCGCGCGGCGGCGGGCTACGTCCGGGCGGTCCTGTTCCTGCGCGCGGAGCGTCTTTTTTTGAAACTGATGCCTTCGCGCCGGAAATACCGGCTCAGCATCGACGTGTCGGCGCCGACACCGCGCTCCACCGCAAGACGCTCCGACAGCGCCTCCAGGGTGATGTCCGGCTGGTCTTCGATCATCGCCATCAGCCAAGCCCGTTCCGGCGCTAGCTTGGACGGCCGGTGGCCACCAGTGCTCACCGGCCCGAACGCTCCCGTGCGCCGGTAACGCTGCACCCACTTGATCGCCGAGGCCTCACTCACCCCAAAACGACGCGCCGCCGCACGGCGGCTCATCCCATCTACTTCAACAGCTCCAATCACGCGCTCACGCAAATCCTGCGAATAGGCTTTCGGCATCCATGCTGGCCTCCTTCCCCAGCCAGCATCTTGAATCACAAATCAACGAGACAGGGAATCCCCTTCGCGATTCAACCTATAAACAGCCCGCTCTAGCCCCCGTCGAGTTGCCCGCGGAAGTCCTCCAGCCAGCGGAGGCGCGCCTCCAGCAGGCCGATGTCGTGATCGAGCCACGGGATCAGGTAGCCCGGCTCTTCCACGTGGTGGCCGCGCAGGTCGGTCAGGCGGGCCAGCTCGCTTTCGCACACGTCGACCAGCAGGTCGGCCTGGGCCTTCTGGTCGTCGCCGTCCAGCAGGTGCAGGAAACGAAACTTGAGGGCCACGATGAGCTTGTTGAGCTCGGTGGTGGCGGCCCGCACGTTGGCGATGAGCAGGGCCCGCATCTCGGCCATGCCGGCCCCGGTGATGGCCAGTTCGGCGTCATCCTCCATGCCGACGCCGTCGATAGGCTCGACCAGGCCCTCGTACTTGAGCAGCTCGATGGAGGTGCCCATGAGCTCCAGCGACGGCCCGAGGACGCGGCTGACGAAATGGCGGATGCTGTTGACCAGGGCGCTGTAGCGCTGGGGCCCGGCGGCCAGGGTCCCCAGCGCGCAGAGGCGGACGGCTTCCTTGGGCGTGAGCGTGTTGTCCGAGAACATGCCGGTGGCCCCTGACGAACCCCGACACCATAGCCGACCGACCCGCCGCCCGTCCACACGGGGCAGCCGGTGGTTATGCCGCCCCACCTACGACATCACGTCATCCGTAGGCAGCGGCGTTCAGGTGCCTGGGTCAGGCGGCGGCGCGCAGCCCGAGGCGGCTCCACACCTCCTTGATGGCGCCCAGCAGGTGGTCCATGTGCTCGTCGGTGTGCAGCGGCGTCGGCGTGAAGCGCAGGCGTTCGGTGCCCCGCTCCACCGTCGGGTAGTTGATGGGCTGGACGTAGACGCCGTGCTTGACCAGCAGGTCGTCGCTGGCCTGCTTGCAC
>JANQGB010000187.1 GCA_028277545.1 Phycisphaerae bacterium
CCGCATGTCGATTATTGGTGATGGCGGCGTGTCCACCCTCGGATGGCACAATGCGGCTGGCTCCAAGTACGCCAACCCGCTGCTCCTCTTGCGCGGCCCCAGTCAGGTGACTCTGACGGACTTCGCCTATAGGGCCCGTCTCGGCGGATTTGACCCGGCTGCTTACATTGTAATCGACAACTGCGATCAGGTAGGCGCCCGAGTCTGGGGCGATAATAACCAGGTGACCGGCTGGTACGCCGACGGAACGGACCATCTCAAGGTCGACCTGACGCAGAACATCATGAACAGCGGACCTGGCCCGACGACGGTCAAGCATGCTGGCGGCTCCGGGTCGGGCGATGGATACATTGCTGTGTATGGCGGTGTGGGCTATGGCGATTACACAATGGCGCATGTGGTGGACGACGGCAGGGTTCTGATCCAAGACCTTTGGTTTGAAGAGAATGCGGCCATGACCGTCCCTTGGGGCTTGGCGGAGGGAGACGGAACCCAAGACGGGAATCTCAGCGTTGAGGGAGTGTACCTGTTCAATACGGACTACTCCAATGGGCTCATTCAAGCGAAGAATTTCGACGGTAAGCTGACAATCGCTTCGGGAAGGGTCATGGGCGTGACGGAGATGCCCGTTCTGGCCGGCCAGACCACCTACCTGGACCTCGGGGCGAATGCGGGGCTCTCCAGGGAATTCGGCATGGAGACGCCTGGCAAGAGCCTGATCGTCGACGAGAGCGGCGGCGATCCCTTGCCTCCTTACGATGGCGACTTCATTGACAGTCAACTGAGTTTCTCCCGCAATACGCGACCGGACAGGTTTGTTGTCGGCTTGGGCTCGGGCGTCACAGACGTTCGCTTGCACCACGTCTACGCCGTGTTCGCAGGCAGTTGGGGAGTCTACATGACCCCCAATACCTACAACATCTCCGGAACGGGCGTGAAGCTTGAAACGATTGACGACGAAGCCATCGAGTATGGCCAGGATACGGCGACGTTCCGTGTGCATCGAGATGACACGAGTGGCGACTTGACGGTGAACTACACGGTGAGCGGCACGGCTTCCAGCGGTGATTACAGCGCACTCTCCGGGTCCGTCACGATCGCCGACGGCAACAGCTATGCGGATATTGTCCTCACGCCGACCGACGACAGCGAGGTCGAGGGCACGGAAACGCTCCGTCTGACGCTGGCGAGTGGCACCGGCTATAGCATCGGCACGGAGAGGTTTGGCACCGCCTACATACGGGATGATGACGCCCCCCAAATCGTCTCTGTTGAAGCCACCGATGCCCAGGCCGGCGAATCAAATGATACGGGGACATTCACGTTCACCCGCAGCGATCCCTACGGCCCTCTTACGATCAACTACACTCTCGCGGGCAGTGCTTCGAGCAATGACTACGATGAAACGTTGTCCGGATCCATCACCATCCCCGATGGCGACTATCAGAAGACCCTCACCATCACGCCGACCGATGACACGGACCTGGAAGTCAGCCTGGAGGAGTTGACGCTCCGCATCAGCCCTTCCCTAACCTATGAAGCAGACTATGTGGTGCCCGATTCGGCAAGCCGCTACTGGTGGGCGGTTTCTGACACCAAAGTCGTGGCGATGGACCTGAAGAGCACAACGTGGAACACCAGTTCGGCCACTCCGGGAACCCCAACGTTGGCCGTTGAAATTGACGTGCCGACGTCTGTGCAGAACGATAGCGGGTGGGGATCCCTTGGTCTGGTTACGTATGATC
>JANQGB010000872.1 GCA_028277545.1 Phycisphaerae bacterium
GGTGCGGAGCCACATGCTTTAGCTGGGCTCCACGCTCGCCCGAGTACAGCGACTGGACTGTCAATCCCGCGTCCTGAGCCCGCCCGGGGATAGCATTACCCTGGGCGGCGTCCAGGACAGCAAACCACGGCGTCGCGGTAACGGCACAGCGCTGTAGTGTCGTGCGTAGGTCGTGATGTTCCGGCATTGTTCTGTCCGCTTACCCTCGGTCAGCCCGCCTCCGGCCCGCCAAGGCGCCGGGCGTCAACGCTGGCGGGTGGGCTGGTGATGGCAACCCTCACTTCTGGATCTCGAACGACATTCGCTCGGTGATGTACTCTCCCAACGCTACGAACAGCCAGTACCGCCCCGGCTCAACCGGCAGATCAAGGTGCTTGCGAAGGTCCA
Organism: Phycisphaerae bacterium; assembly: GCA_028277545.1. Lineage (GTDB taxonomy): Bacteria > Planctomycetota > Phycisphaerae > UBA1845 > UBA1845 > JANQGB01. Next base: position 388 of record JANQGB010000872.1, read on the forward strand.
GGTTGAACCAGCCGCTTTCCTGAGCCTCGGGCGGCGGAGCGGGGGCGTCTGGTGGCCGCTGCATCGTCGCGGTCGTCCCTGGCCTGGCGGCACTGGAGTAGACGCCGGGCTGATCCCGGCGAATCGCCACAACCATGGTCCAGGCAAAGGCATCATCGCCAACCTGCTTCATCATGGCGCCGTCTATCGTGTAGGCCCCATACAGTGCTACCGGGTCGGCCATCTTGAACACCTCGCCGGATAGCTTGACCTCCAAACCGGGTTTGGCGGGCGAAGGGGACTCCGCTTCCTGTTTGTACGAGGGAAACTCCATCTCCAGGTCCTCTCGTTGGTGCTCCGCACACCCGCGCTAGCGCGGGAAGTTCCACTTGGACTGCATCACCGATCGCGACAAATCTGCCGCCCGAAGGAACGTCCGACAACAGGCGGCGTGGGCGGTGGACGCATCGTGGAACGCCTCGTTGCCCACCGATGACTGGTACCACATGGTGCAGGAGTTCCGCGTGCAGTGGCTGCGGTGGCTGCTATCGTGATACGGCTCCGAACTGCTCACCAGTCCCAGGGCATGCCCCGGCTCGTGGATACAGGCCACGATGATCTGACCATCCGGCGTACCGCTCAGGTTGCCGACCGCTGCCTCGTCTTCGTAGTGTCCGCGGCAGATCAGCAGGTGCAGCGAGTCGGAACCGCCCCAGCCGCCCGCACCGAAGGCCTTCTTGTAGGTGACTCGAACTGGCACAGCGCTGGCGGCCGTCGGCGTATGAGCGGCGCCGGAGAAATCCACCTCGAACTGCCGGCGGCCCCGGCCGCTGACCATGGTCACCTTGCCGGCGGCCAGCGTGACCCAGCTACCGCCGTGCTGGTATTCCGCCCGCACGATCGGCTGAATACCATTGAATTCGTGGACCAGTATTCGCCCTGTCGACCGGAAGGGATTGGCGCTGCTGTTGGGGAAATTCTCGGTGTAGGCCGTGTCCGTGGGGCCATAGGTGCCGCTCGACGGAAACGCCCGGTCAACAACGCAGAAGTGGATCTTCAGCGGCACACCGGCCGGGTCGGTGTAGTTGTCCGCCCAGGTGAAGCCGTCCGAGGGTTGGGCGAAGTTGTCGACGTGCCGGCCCTGGTGGCGCTGGCCCGTGTCCTGCAGCTCGACAAACACGTTCTCGAAGGCATGAGTGGCGTCGCCGATGACGCGCCGCTCGATAGAGCTCTTCCACTCGTAGACCGGCCCGCTGTTGCCCGACTTGTACATCTCGACTACGTCGAAGTAAAGCTTCTTCCAGACCATCAGGCGACCGGTCTGGGCAGTGCCGGCGCTGCCGGGAGCGTCGCCAGCGTTCAGGCTGGCACTGACCCGGAACTCGTCACCGCCATAGTCCGACAGCGTCAGCGTTGTGGTGGCCTCGCCGCTGGCGTTGGTCAGGGCTGAGGCCGGCGACAGTGACGCCCGGTGGTTACCGGTCAGCCCCGAGTTGTTGTTGGCCCCGCGCACCAGTCTGAAGTGGATGCGCACGCCGGCCACGGCCGGAGTGACCTGGGCCCTGATCGTTATCTCGCGACCGTGGTGCCCGGCCTGGTTGGGTGTTTCGTTCACATACCACTTCTGGTCGCCGCTGGGGGTCACCCGCACGATTACTGTTGAAAGAACAATCTCGGCCGTGCTGGTGGTGCCGGAGGTGACCTGAGCAGTCGTGGAACCAGGGTTGGGCGAATAGCCCTCCTTGGACCCTTCCACGTTGTACTCGCCCTCGGGCAGAGGTCCGAAGTCGTGCGAGCCATCCGGGCCGGTCACACCGGTGGCACCTGTTTCGACGACGCGCACGTCCGCTCCCTGAATGGCGTTGCCGTCGGAGTCGCGGACGGTGACACCCAGGTTGCCCATCGGGCAGGGCGCCGTCCCATCGCCGGAGGTGGCGTCACCTTCGCTGACAGGCCCGCTAGCGTCGGAAGACTCGTCGGGCGGATCCGCGGGGGTGCACTCGGGCACAGTCGACTCAGCGGGCCCGTCCTCGGCCGTACTGACCCGGTACCAGACGGTGTAGTTGGCGTCGTCGCCGGTAAAGCGCCCTTCGACGTCAACGGCGGCTGATCCGCTTTCGGACACGGTTACGGAGCCCAGATCGTCGTCGGGGTCAGGCCAGTCCTCTTCCATGAGTTGGATACGCACACTGCCGGAGAACTCGACCTCGATCCCGCTCAACTCGCGAGTCTGGCCAGTGTCCATCGCCCCCTCCCAAACCACCTGCCGGCTTGAGCCGTGCACGACGATCTGAATGGCGTCGTCACCGGTCCAGTCTTCCTGCTCGGTGCACCGGATTCTACTGATGGTCAACGTTGCCATGCCTGTCGCTCGTACGCTTGTATAGCTCGCCTCTCACGCTGCCTTAGCTGCGTGGCGATTGGAACCGCCTGGTCCACGGTCTTTGTCGCACCAGATTCTTGCCTGCCCTTTGGCTCTTCACGGTGCATTACGGCCATTCCTTCCTGGCACCGGTGTGGCCCTCCTGCTTGGCAATCTTCTTCTGCCGGTCGGCCCGGCGCCGCTCTCGGGCCTCGGCTCTGATCCGGTCCAGTCGCTGGCCGGCCGAGGCGTCGGAATCCGCCAGTATCGGCCTGACCCAGTTGGTCTTGCGGGCCGTGTCAAAGTCCGGCCCCAGGGTGAACATGAAGCGAATGAACCGGGCTACATCGGTCTGGCTCTGGATCTTGTGGCGCTTAGCCCGCTCCACGCCGTCGCGAATGCGTCGGCGCAGTCCCTGTTCCCCCAGCTCGTCGCACTGGGCCGGAAACTTGATCGGCAAGTGCCGCGCCATGCGGTCCTCGAAGGTCTCGTTGTAGCTCTCAGCGAACGCGTCAAAATGTCCCTGGCGAACAACGAACATTGAATCTCTCACCAACTTCGCCTCGCTCGCGACGCGCTGCGGCATTCAGCCCACGCCACCGAGCCAGGCTCGACCAGCTTAAGGCACTCCCCTTAC
>JANQGB010000239.1 GCA_028277545.1 Phycisphaerae bacterium
TTTTATAGTCTCTACGGGGCACTGCTCGGCATGCTGTGCACACCGGCGCTTGCGGACCTCGTCTCGCACGCCGGCACGATGGGCAGTGTGCCGGCGTGCCCCCGCTTCGTGATCGTGGATATCTCCAGTTCCGACAGTACAGGCGAAGCCTACGCCGCCCTGATCGGCTGGCAGGAGAGGATTATCCACGAGAGCACGCCTCATCAAGCGGCGTATCGGTACGACTCGGGCAAGCCAGCGCCAACGTGGGAGAATCCGGCAGTAAACGGTAGCATGCCTTATACGTTGGGCGGCGTCTGGCCCAGTGTCGCGCCGAATCCGGCCCAGCCGACATCGGTGCGCGGCGTTGCCCCGGTGCGATTGTCCGGTGCCAGCTTCGACCATTCCGACTTGGCCTGGTCCAACGACTCACTCGGCAGCGTGTTACCTTCTTCGTCGTCTTGGATGCGCCAGAGCGAGGTCTCGTCGCTTTGGATGGGCCCGGGCATGGGCGTGCAACAGGATGACGGCTTGCCGGTCGGTTTCCTTACCACAGGAGACGGCGCCGAGTTCAGGGAGTACGAGGAGCCAGACATAACACCGATCCCGGCTCCGGGAGCGGTTGTGCTCGGCGCGCTGGGCTTGGGCTTGGTCGGGTGGACCAGACGGCGATTGGGCCGTTAAACGTAGGATAGGTATTCGTCGGGGGGCCGCGCGGGCTGCTGCGTCGGCCGTCGGACGCGGCCCGAACTGGTGAATGAACGCTGTACCCTGCGTAACAGGTGGCGGCGTTTCCAGCGGCGCATGTGAGCACGGTTGATACGTATTCCCGTGTTTGCTGGTCCGCAACAGTAGCCAGCATAAACGCTGCGCAGCTTCATGATCGCCGCTCTGCTAAGTAGCAGAGCCGAAATTGTCCATAGAACCACAGGTAGTCCGGGCGCGCGGCGACAGTGATTCCCACAAATCGTACGGCCGCGTTGCCTTCTTATCTTCTCACAGTGGGCGATCCGCATCCGCCTTGAACTGACCAACGCTGCCCGGCGCTGACTGGGCTCCACGTCTCGGCTGGATAGGATCGCCTCCCCGATGGCACGTAGCATTCGGGACGCCGGCACACACCAGTACATGTCTGCCTGGTCCCGGCGCCTGCGCTGTCCGGGCGAGCGCGACTGAATAGACCACATTGTTGCCACCTGCGCTAGCTCGAAGATCTTGTCCAGCACCAATGGTTCGGACAGCCGCCGATTAGTTGGGATCCTCTGGAACGTGCGGGGCTTGGCCCGCCAGCAGCGCCTCGCGGCCCCTACCGCGATCGAACAGGCGAACCAGTAGCTACAAACGGGCGTGTACGTCTCGCCGGCAATGAATACTCCGCATGGCAGACAGCGGAGGTTAGCAAGCTGTCTGGCTGTCATCCGCCAGGGGAAGTGAGCAGAGCGGCCGTTATCGGAGAGGGGACGTTCAGCTGCACTGGAGGTGGAAAGGAAGAGCGATGACCGCATACACAAGAGCAGCAGGTATCCGCAGTGCTCTCGGCACGGCGGCCATAATTGGCATACTGACTACGACCGTCCCGGCCGTGGCGGCCACAGGCGACGTGATGCTGCGGACGGGCGGCGAGCCAGGCGCTCTTTGCACGACCACCGGCGGCGGTTCGGTGGAGATCGTCTTGCAGGTCGCCAACCTGTCCGATGCCATCAACGGAGTGCAGGTGCGCCTTGGGTACGACGACGCGCTACTGACGCTGGACGCGAGCGCCACTTCGGAAGCAGCCGGCTGGCTCCGCGTTATGCTGACCGACAGCATCGGCGATGTGACCTTCGCCATTGTCAGCCCGGTCGGGACCGTCGGCCCCGGGCCCGGCCCGTTCACAGTGGCCACACTGGTGTTCAACGTCGACGCCGAAGGGGCAAGTACAGTGGGTTTTCGCCCCGACAGCCCGCCATATCACACCAGGCTGGTGGTGGCCAGCGACAACAGCATTATTCAAGGGATTGATCTAGGCAAGACAGACACGGGCACGATCTGCGCCGATGACACTACCGCCACCGCCTCGAGCAACAGCCCAATTTGTGAGACCGACACGATCGAACTGTATGGCGGCCCGAGCACCGGCCCCGTCGAACCCTACACTTTCTCATGGAGCGGTCCCAACGGCTTCACCTCCAGCGCACAGGATCCGACCATTCCAGGCGCCACCCCGGCCATGTCCGGATCGTACTCGCTTACGGTGACCAATGCGGCCGGGTGTGCGTTCGGTCCGGTCACGACTGATGTGGCTGTTCAGGCTGACCTGACAGTTGACGCCGGCCCGGCGCAGGAACTGTGTGAAGATGTGACAACGGTCAACCTGAACGGCACGGTCACCAGCGCGTCCAGCACGCTATGGAGCGGCGGGACCGGCACCTTCGGGGACCCGACTTCTGAGGCGGACGGCGTGTAGCTGGTGTCCTC
>JANQGB010000279.1 GCA_028277545.1 Phycisphaerae bacterium
ATTCGCGGCTACGGCCAGCTCCTCGCCTTCAGCGACGAGACGCTCTATGGGATCAACGTGTTCACCCATCACGTCCGCGTGCGCCGCGGCCGTGAGCTCGGCGGCAAGGGCCAGCGCCTGTTCTGCCGTCCTATCGCGTCCACTTCCAAGAAGGACACTTGGTCGGTCTACGTTCCCATCCGTGTCCGGGCCTTCGTTGCCGCGGGCGACAAGCTCTTTCTCGCCGGTCCCCCCGACCTGATTCCCGAGGACGATCCCCTCGCCGCCATCGAAGGCCGCCGCGGCGCTACCCTCTGGACCATTTCCGCAACAGACGGCAGCAAACTCAGTGAATGCTCCCTCGACGCCATCCCCGTCTTCGACAGCATGATCGCCGCCAACCAACGCCTCTACCTCGCCACCCTCGACGGCCACGTGAGATGTCTCGAAGGCAAGTGAGTTTGCGTCGGTCGGAGCGGGACACTCGGGCCGCAAGCCCAAGCTACTGCATCCCGGTGCGGAGATATACGCCCAGAGTATGATACTTGGGGCGTATATTGCGCGACTGTCGGTAGGCACTCGGGCGCTCGATGGTTCCACCGGTTTGGCTCCGCCAGGCGGCCGTCACTCCTGGTAGATCGGGAGGAACTGATAGCGGACGGCGAGGCAGATGACGGCGAAGGCGGTGGAGTAGACGCCGCCGTCGTGGCCGCTGTGCTTCTTGAACGAGCCGTCTTGGTTCTGCAGAGCGACGAGGGCGTTCTCGAGCTTGCCGAGCAGGGCGGTGCGGTGTTTGTCGCCCATCATGTTGGCGGCGGTGGCGAGGTAGTAAGACCGGTAGTAGTAGTGCTTGCCCTGAGAGGGATTGAGGGTCAGGAGGACCTCCGCGGCGGTGTTGACCTTGACGGTGTCTTCGTCGGACTTGTCGGCCCCGAGGGCCTGCATGCACACGACACCGGCGGCACGCATGGCGGAATTGGCGCCGTGGCCAGGCTGGTAGGCGAAGCCTTGCTTGTCTTTGTAGGTTCGGCGTACGTAGTCAATGGCTTCGTTGATGGCGTTGTCCGGGATGTCGAAACAGCAGTTCTGAGCCGCGCGCAACGCGAGGATCTGCCAGGCGGTGGCGGAAAGATCGGCGTCACCGCGCTTGGGCTCGTAGCGCCAGCCCCCTCGGTGTTTGTTGTTGGCCGTGGCCTGTGAACCAAGGATGACCTTCAGAGCGCTCTCCAGCCCCAGTTTCACTGCCCGGTTGTCGGCCTCAGCGCTCATCATACCGTAGGCTTCCGCCAGCGCGAGCGTACAGATGCCGTGGCCGTACATGCGACCACCATCCTTGCCCAGGTAGCCCTTGTTCTTGAGCGCCTGCTGCGCAAGGTAGAGAACCCCGCGGCGCAGGTGGTCACCATAGGCAGAACGTTCCGGAAAGTGCCCACTCGCCATCAGGGCCATGCACGCCAGCCCGGTGTAGACGTTCTTGTGCTTGCCGGCGAAGTGCCCGTGCGTGACATCCTGCTGGGTGGCCAGCCACGCCAAGCCCTTCTCGATCGCCAGATCCACCCGATCCCGGCGCTGGACGGCCGCCAAGTGCTCGCGGTCGGTGGCGGCGTGTGCCGACGGACACAGCAAGGGCGCGAGGCACAGCAGGGCCAGAAACAGAGGCATCGCCCCCGGGCACCCGCGATCCGCCTGACCCGCCCGATCCGCCCGAGGCCCCACGCGCCGTGCTCGCGAGTACGCTCGCGCTCCAAAAGGCATTAGCTGTGAATGTCTTCGTGTCAATTCTGCGACCATTTGCGGCTTTCCTGGGCGATCCGTTCGAGGTAGCGTTGATTGGCTTTGCGGTAGTAGGTGCTGTACTGCATGTTGCTGGATTGCTTGTCGCCGCCTGCCAGACTGCGGTCGGCGCCTTCCCATGTCTTGCTGAGGGCGAGGTCCTGCTGGTTGGGAAGCGACGGAGGAGGCGTGTGTTCCGGCTGCGGCTTCGATTCCTCGTCGGCGTTGTCGGTTGTGGCGCCATTGGTCGCCGCGGCGGCCTGCTGCGCCAGAGCTTCGACGGCCTTCGCCAGGTCCTCGGAGGCGCCTTTGAGTG
>JANQGB010001082.1 GCA_028277545.1 Phycisphaerae bacterium
CCACACTAGAGCGTAATCGTCCCGTTCTCGCTGCCGTAGTCGTCGGCGCCGGTGGCCACGCCACCGCCCAAAGTACCCCCCCGAAGGACGTGGGCGGCACTTCAGACGCCGTTCAGCAGGGATCTACTTCGCCACACATCCAGCGACGCTTGTACGGCGTAAGTGCCTGACTTCAACTTACCTAACGCTGAAGTGTCAACACCACGCCCAAACAGGGATTGAGTCTCGCCGAGCATTGGTTGCCCTCCTAGTGACCGGGACCCACGTCTCCAGGCCCGTCAGTAGCCAGCATGCAGCGGGACGGCACTGGCCGTGCCAAATGGGCCGGGACTTACTGCGAGTCGACTCCGCCGCAATGTCCTTGGTCTCGGGCCCTTGCATGGAGAGGAGAGTTGCTGTGTGAGCAGCGCAAACAGAAGGCCGCTCCGCAGACGGGGCGGCCTCCTATCGTTATTGTTGAGGTAGCTTACGCAAGCCGCCGTTTGACCCAGCCGACCAAGCCCAGACCCATGGCACCGAGCAGGGCGGCACCGGGGGCGGGGATGTACGTAATAGCGACGTTGTCAACGTTCCAGTACTCTATCCCGGAACGCAAGTCCATATCAATAGTAAACGACGTAACATCGCTGAGCAGTCCATCCCAAGTACCGCTCAGAAGCGTCCACGATGATGCGGAGATGGGAGCACTGTATGTCGCCCAGGAGTACCCGGGGCCGCCCCAGGGCCCTACGTCCACGCGCGCACTACCACCCGGACCTGCAATCACGAATTCGGGGTAATCAATGGGCCCGCCGCCATGCGAGTGCAGTCTCATATCATATGAAATCTTGCCAACGCCATCGAGCGCGGACCAGTCGCCGAGAAACGCCGCAGGAGCCACGGCGACGTCGTTACCCACTCTGTTTTCGTAGTAGCGCCCATAGCCGCCGGGGTTACCGCCGGACGCCATCCACGTGAAGGAGGCAGTGCCTGGGCCGCCGCTCGGATTGACGGTCCAGCCCTCCATGCCTGTATCAAAGGTGGATTCGGCGTAGGTCATGTCGCCCAAGACGGCGGCGGGAATCTCCAGGGCGAACACTAGTGCCACCAGCCCAACTATCAAGAAGTTTCTTCTACCCATTTCTAAACTCCTGTCAGAATCCACAGCTTGGCAATGCACATCTCGATGCACTGCCTGACTCCTGTCCGAGCTTCAGCGAGGAGTAGGCGGACCACGGGGGGCCGTGATGCCGCGGGAAGACTGTGCATCGTTGCGCGGAGTGTGTTCGCGCGGGACGCGGTACAGGAAGGCACGGTTGCCGCTTCCGCCATCGTCGACGAAATCCAGCCAACACGGCGGGGCCGGGTGATAATCAAGATCAAAGCGTACGGCGTGGCCGATCTGCAGCGGGCCACCGGCGTGATACCATTCGGGAAGTGCGCCCCAGTGCAGGTGGAGGGCGGAGCGCACCAAGTGCCAGCCGCCCATACTGAGCACGGCCGATAGAAAGAGCGCTGCGCTGCCGGGCAGCGGGGGCAGATCGCGTACTTCTGCCAGGGGTGTGTTTGCCACGCTGGCAGTGGAGGCGACCGGCGCGGCGCCGCTGGTCAGACAGCCCTGGCCCAAGTCACCGACAACGGGTTCGGCGAACGAGGACAAGCAGCCACCTGTGTGGGTCCCACTCTTTGCCGCGGGTCGCGCCGCAGCATTCGGCGCCAGCGCGCCGGAGAGGGCATTCAAGCTGGGCGCACTAAGGGGATGCACGTCAGCAGATGCCGCAGTTGTGACACCAGCCGCCGCTAAGCTGACAATCAGCGCTAAGTACGACTTGCTCACAAGAATACCTCTCTCTTCCGCTGCGCGACTGAAATGGAGTGTGCGAGAGTCTTGTAAGCGTTAAAGCTGTTCAATTATCTTGTAAGTTACGCCGTGCCGCGACGGGCGTCAAGGTGAGTCTTTGCGATGAGTTCGGAATGTTAACGATCGCGTCGCGGCCGACTGACGTTGATGGGCTCGCTATGTATCGGCCGACGACCTGTATCTGTGGAATCGCTCGTAAAGTCATACAGGAGAGCCCAGCGGAAGCGGCATGCAGCTACTAAGCGAAGGTCAGTCGTAGTTCTGGTGATTGAGTATTAATGTGCTTATTTGGAGACATTAGCTTATGGCTGGGTGCGACCAATCGCGTATCAATAAAAGTGCATAATATAGCCACGGCCGTTTGTCGGCTCTGCCGCCTCAAGACTCTGGGTGTGCGGGTGGGGGAGCGTGTTACGTGCACAGCGGGCGTCACGACCACATGGAACACCGATGATGCCCGGCTCACCTCAAATGCTCCGATCGTGCGGCCCATGTTACCGAATCGAGGCCGCGCATGCCAGGACGCATCGCACCCCGGCTAGCGCCCAGGTGCTCGCTTACGCCCTTCGGGGGGAGCCTCTGGCCATCTACGCTTCGTCGATCGGTTGCCACCGCTGAGCCGCGCTCACGCCCCACTCGTATCCCGCACGCAGCAACGGCGTACTGCAACCGAGTTGGCCTCCGACTCACTCGGATGGTCCAGAATGGCACAGCGATGATCCCTGGTTCGTCCCGTATGCCCGCGGAGAGGAGCACAGGTTTTTGATTCTCTGGCACGCATACAGGTGTTGGCTACGGGCAGTCGGATGCCATGAGCCGGACGTCCGGTGGGTACTGCGACTCATGGTCTTGCGGAACTCCGATGCCCAGGACGTTGGCCAAGCCTTGCCGTTGCCTTTCTACGCCAACCTGCACACTCACTAATGCGTGCGCCGTGAGGTGGTTCCGCCACGCCACACCCGGCGCACAAGAAACGGAGCGGCGGTCAGTCGCCCGCCACTCCGCCCGCTATGCGGTGTACTGCTAGAACAGGGCATTAACGAATATCACAACCGGCGTCGCGACAGCTGCCAGCTAGCGTTCGACGGCCCTGAACTTCACCTTCACCTCGCCTGAGTTCTCGGCCAACGCGCCGCCCGGAAGATCGACCGTGAGGGTCTTGTACACCGGTGTGACGCCACACTCGAGGGTCATCGTCCCGTCCTCGCTCCCGTAGTCGTCGGCACCTGTGGTCGCGCTGTCGTGTGACCGGACGTCGGCCGTCAGGGCGACCGAACGGGTTGCGCCCTCCTCAACCTCGAAGGTATCGATATACTGGTCAATCGTGAGGAATGAGCTGCTCTCGGCGAGCTTCTGGTACGAGGCCCCAGTCGGCCAGGTGCTCTCGTCAGTATCGGCCATACCGGTGATTTCCAACTCGAGCTTTCCCTCGACCGCACCCTGCCCGTCCGACACCCTTACCTGATGAATCGAGACCTCGAACTCACAGGTCTCCGGTTCGGGCTCGGAGTCATCCACCCAGATGTTGATCTCGACCGTAACAGAGTCGCCCGTCTCGAGCAGGATCTGTATGCTCGCCGTGAGTTGTGACCCGGACTCGAGGTTGTCCGCCTTCACGCGGGCCCTGAGCTGAAACTCCGAGTGAGGAGCCAGGTAGCCGCGTCTCTTCATACGGAGCAGCGGCGTGCTCGAGGCCGCTTCCCAGCGCAGCGGCAGGTCCGTGTTGTT
>JANQGB010000464.1 GCA_028277545.1 Phycisphaerae bacterium
ACGGCCTGGACCTGGCCCGGAGCGAGATTGCGTCATCGGGCCGGGTAATCGTGGTCGAGGGTTATACGGACTGTATCGCTTGCAGCCAGGCCGGCTTCACCGCTACGGTGGCGACGCTCGGCACGGCCATGACGGACGCCCACGTAAATCTGCTGCGGCGTTATGGGCGGGAAATTGTCCTGGTTTTTGACTCGGACTCAGCCGGTAACGCGGCGGCCGAAAGGGCTCTGGCGGTGGCTTTACGGCACGGATTATCGGTCCGTCTGGCGTTCGTGCCCCAAGGCAAGGACCCCGCAGAATCGTTGCAAACCGCCGGGCCGGAAGCATTTGCATCGATGTTGAACTCGGCCGCCGACGCGCTACCATTTGTTTGGGAGAGAACGCTGGGCCGCTTCGGAGAGCAGGACGGGGACGCCGGTCGGCGGCAAGCGGTGCTCGAGTTTGTGGGGCTGGTGGCAGGATTGGTCCGGGCCGGATCGGTGGATGCCATCCAGAAGGGGTTGATAGCTAACCAGGTGGCCAAGCTGCTGAATCTGCGCAGCGAGCAGGTGCACGACCTGCTCGAGGGGGCGGGGCAGCAGCGGCGGCGAGGCTCCCAGGCGGCGGTTGCTGCGCCGCCGGAGAGTATCGAGCCGGCCGCCGCCCGGACGGCGGAGCAGGCGGCGTTAACCAGCATCCTTGAGGTGCTGCTGAACGAGCCGGCTCTGTACGGATTGCTGGAGGGGCGGTTTGATCCCCGGCGATTCGCCGACCCGGTTTTGTGCAGGATCGGGAGCGTTGTTGCGGAAATGGCCGATCGGCTGGGCGAGTTCGCCCTGGTCGAGGTGTTGGACTGCCTGTCCGACTCTGCCGAGGCCCAACGCGTAACGGAGCTGTTCCTGCGGGGAGAGAAGCGAGGCAACCTGGAGGAAACTCTACGCGGAGCAGCCGAATGCCTGGTTCAGGTAACCGCGGTGCGTGAGGCTGCCCGTCTGGCAAGCGAACTGCAAGGCGAAACGAACGACCGTGCGGAGGGCACCGAAGAGGATGCGATCTCTGCCCGGCTGGCAATGATTCATAGAACGTCGCACGACTGCAGCCACTTCGCGCCTCGCGGCAAACTGAGCGTGGCGCGTGAGGTCGGCCGATAGCCTCGGCCCGGCCGCGTGGATAGGCCGGGTGAGCGATGGAGAAGAGGATGACCGAAGTACAAGTGCTGGCAACAGCGCAGAGCCACGAGCAGATTGATCCGATCGAGGCCTCGCTGAATTTCCTGCTCGAAAACGGCAAGAAACGCGGCTACGTCACCTGGGAGCAGATGAACGAGGTGCTCCCTGATGACGCCATCTCGCCGGACAAGCTCGAGTTGATCATGATGCGCCTGGATGAGGCGGGCGTGGACATGCTCGACGAGGCCGAGGCGGACCGTGTGGAAGCCAAGCGCAAGGCCAAGAAGGGCAGCAAGGCCGCCGGCAAGGGCGACGCCGACCAGGGCGAAGATGACGCCAAGGAGGCCGAGGCGGTGGCCGAACCCAGCGTGCGCCGCATCGACGACCCCGTGCGCATGTACCTCACCCAGATGGGCGAGATTCCCCTGCTGACCCGGTCGGAGGAGATCCGGCTGGCCAAGAAAATCGAACTGACCCGCATGGCCTTCCGGCAGAAGGTACTGGAGAGTGACTACTGTGCCGGCCAGGCGGTTGAGATTCTCCAGCAGGTGTCTGACGGGCTGCTGCCCTTCGACCGGACCATGAAGATCTCGACGTCCGAGTACGCCGCCAAGCAGACTATCCTGGCCCGCTTGCCGGGCAACCTGGCTACGGTTGTCAAGATGCTCGAACGCAACCAGGAGGAGTACGACAAGCTGCACGCCGGCCGGGTGTCGGCCGCCACCCGCCAGCAGTTGACCCGCAGCATGAGCCAACGCCGGCGGAAGGTGTCCAAGCTGCTGGAGGAACTCTCGCTGCGCACCTCGCGCATCCAGCCGCTGATGAAGAAGCTGGTTTCGCTGAACCGCAAGCTGAGACAGTTGGAGCGCACCCTGGGCGACGAATCGCGCCTGCGTCACCTGCCGGCCGACGACGTCGATGCCCTCAACGAGGAGCACACCGGTATCGGCCGCCTGGTTCTCGAGGACGCCAAGTCACTAACCGAGCGTCTCAAGACCATCCGGCGCGTCTTTGGTGAGTATGAGGACGCCAAGCGCAAGCTCTCCGGCGGCAACCTGCGGCTGGTGGTGTCGATTGCCAAGAAGTACCGCAACCGCGGGCTGAGCTTCCTGGACATCATCCAGGAGGGTAACACGGGCCTCATGCGGGCGGTCGACAAGTACGAGTACAAGCGCGGCTACAAGTTCAGCACCTATGCCACCTGGTGGATTCGCCAGGCCATCACGCGAGCCATCGCCGATCACGCCCGGACCATTCGTATTCCGGTGCACATGATCGAGACCATGAGCCGCTTGCGCAATATCAGCAAGCAACTGCTTCAGGAACTGGGGCGTGAGCCGACCATCGACGAGATCGCCCGGCGGGCCAAGATGCCGGTTGGCGAGGCGCGGCGCGTGCTGAAGATATCCAGGCATCCCATTTCGCTCGACCGCCCGGTAGGCGAGAGCGAGGATTCCTACTTCGGCGATTTCATCGAAGACGACCGGGCCGAGTCGCCGGTCAGTTCCGCTGGTTCCGAGATGCTCAAGGACCGCATCGAAGAGGTGCTCAAGACGCTCACCTATCGTGAGCGTGAGATCATCAAGCTCCGATACGGCATTGGCGACGGCTACACCTACACCCTTGAAGAGGTCGGCAAGATCTTCAACGTCACCCGCGAGCGTGTGCGGCAGGTCGAGGCCAAGGCCATCCGCAAGCTGCAGCACCCGGTTCGCTCCCGCAAGCTGGAGGGTTTCCTGGAGACACTCTCGCCCAATCCGACCAGTTAGGCGCGTTGATAGGTTAAGTGCACTTTGGATCCGGTGATGTCCGATCAAGCTCCAGGACAGCGCCATCTGGCGCGGTGCGCCTGTCCCGAGGCACTGGGCCTTGATGCCGCGCATTATGCGCAGCAGTGACGAGCCGAACAGGAACTACGCCAGGGCTGACGGCCGAATCAACAAGGTCTCTGTGCGCTCGATGACCGTGCCTGTTCCGGACACTGCCGCTTGCCGGTAGAGCGGTTATGCACCTTGGGATCTGCGAGACCACAAGAGCCCGAGTGCGTTCGAGCGTTTGACCCAGCGGACGCGCTATCGCCCGGAGGGCGGACGTTCGTTGCCAGGGACTTGAGTCCCTGGGAGGCTGGTACCCTCCTCTGTTCTTCCGCCCGGAGGGCGGACGTGCGCCCTCCGGGCGGAAGATGAGAATTGGAGTTCTGCCCTTGTCCAGGGGCTGGAAGCCCCTGGCTACAAGCGTTCGCCCCCCGGGCGAGGCCTGTGCAACGCCGTTACCTGTGCCGGAGTCCGGATGCGGTAGCCAGCGTGCCGGATGGGTAGGGCGGCCGTCCGCGTGCCAAGAACGAAATGCCACCAAGTCAGACACTTGCACAGGCGCGGCCACCACTTCCGCCGCGGTGACCCGCCGGTACCAGCTTCACCGGACGCTTCTTGCAGTGCTCGACGGTTTTCCGGTTCTCGTCATCTGCAGGGACGACACGTCGGCGACTCCTCGGCACCGCCGCCTGGCGCGGCACTGGTATCTCGAAGACTGGTAGCAGTCATCGCATCGGCTGATCAGGGGGCAGCGCAGGCCACCGGCTCAGACAGGGAGAATCTCCCGGTACGCCAGGCAGCAACAGTCGACCAGTCGACCTTCCGCCGTCTTGACAGACGTGACCTGCTTGAGGACCATGGGGCCCGGCGTGATCAACGGGCCGATCCACGCCGCCGGGATGGGCGTCAGGGGGCTCGTCCATTTCGCTCCGCAACATTTCACGAGAAGCGAGTGCCCTCACATCTTGAGGTGAACCATGGCAACCGCGCCAACCATCCGTCCGCCGTCCGTCCGGCAGACCCGCAACCTGGTAAACGGGGAGTGGTGTGAGTCTCACACCGGCAAGTCGTTCGACGCCATCAATCCGGCCACCGGCGAATCCATCGCCGCGGTATGTGACAGCGACCATCATGACATCGACAGCGCCGTCTCCGCGGCACGCAGGGCGCTGGAGGTCGGCCCCTGGTCGAGGATGAGCGCCCGCGATCGCGGTAAGCTGATGTTTACGCTGGCTGAACTGATCGAAGCCAACGCCGAAGAGCTGGCCGGGCTGGAGGTGCTCAACAACGGCAAGCCGGTCAGCGAGGTCATGGCGGCCGACGTTCCGCTGGTCATCGAGACGATCCGCTACTACGCCGGCTGGGCCGACAAGCTGACCGGCGAGACCATCCCGGTGGATGACAAGATGGGGCAGTTCCTGTGCTACACGCGGCGCGAGCCGGTCGGCGTGTGCGGGCAGATCATTCCCTGGAACTTCCCCATGCTGATGACCGCCTGGAAGTGGGGCCCGGCCCTGGCCTGCGGCAACACCCTGGTGCTCAAGCCGGCAGAGCAGACGCCGCTGACGGCCTTGCGGCTGGGCGAGCTGGCCAGCGAGGCGGGCTTCCCGCCGGGCGTGATCAACATCGTCAACGGGTTCGGCGAGACAGCAGGCGACGCCCTGGTCAAGCACGCCGACGTGGACAAGATCGCCTTCACCGGGGAGTACAAGACCGCCCAGATCATAATGGCCAACGCCGCCCCCACGCTCAAGCGGCTGACCTTCGAGTTGGGTGGCAAGAGCCCCAACGTCGTCTTTGCGGATGCCGACATCGAGCAGGCCGTCAACGGGGCCATGACCGGCATCTTCTTCAATCAGGGCGAGGTATGCTGTGCCGGATCGCGGCTGTTTGTCGAGCGCGGGGCCCACGATGACTTCGTCGATGCCTTCAAGGACCGGGCTCAAAAGCGCAAACTGGGCGACCCCTTCAGCCCGGAGACCGAGCAGGGTGCCCAGGTCTCGCAGGAGCAGTTCGAGCGCATCATGGGCTACATCAACACCGGCAAGCAGGAGGGGGCCAGGTGTGTCACCGGGGGTGAGCGGTTCGGCGACAAGGGCTTCTTCGTCAAGCCGACCATCTTCACCGGCGTCAAGAACGACATGCGGATTGCCCAGGAGGAGATCTTCGGGCCGGTGGTGACGGTGTTGCCGTTCGAGGACACCACTCAGGTGGTCGAACAGGCCAACGAGACGATGTTCGGGCTGGCGGCGGCGGTGTGGACCCGCGACATCTCCAAGGCCCTCAACTTCGCCAATACGGTCCGGGCCGGCACGGTGTGGGTGAACTGCTACAACACCTTCGATCCGGCCGCCCCGTTCGGCGGGTACAAGTTCTCAGGCCACGGGCGGGAGAATGGGCGCGAGGCGCTTAACGCCTATAGCGAAGTCAAGACGGTGTGGATGAACCTCGATTAGGCGGCGGGTGGCCACTTAGAGCCCACCGCGGCGCCTGGCTTGACCGTGCCAGGCAGGTCCGCTGGTTGGATCCGATGTGACAATTCAGAGCCAGGCAGCGGCTGGTGCGCGTCCCGCGTAATCGGGAGGCGTGCCGGCCGTTTTTTTTGTTGCACCGCCCGGGTGTCAAGTGCGTACATTAGTTGGTGAGGCACGATTGTCGAGGAGCAG
>JANQGB010000547.1 GCA_028277545.1 Phycisphaerae bacterium
CCTGGACCCCGACACGTTGCGCCGGTTCAAGGTGTTACGGCGCATCTCCGGGCCGGGCAAGACGGACGCCGAGTTGCTGGCGCAAGTGCAGGCCCGTGAGTCGACAGAGGCTGGCGATGCAACGCAAAAGAAGCGGTGGTGGAAGCGGGGTTAAACGCGCCCCGAAACGAGACATGGTAAGCGGCCCGCCCCGGCGATGATCGGACGGCGCTAGGACAAGTTGCTCGCCATATTACCCGAGTAAACAAGGGTGTGACGTTATGAGCTCCAACTACGGAACCGACAACCAGGCGGACGGCCAGTCATCGGAGCCGGATCAGGTTGACCTCCAGCAGCTCAGCCAGGAGCTGATGGCCTCCCTGCGGCTGGTGCAGGACTGTTTTGAGGACCGCCTGCAGCGGCAGCGCGGCGCCCTGGACTCACTGCGCGGCCTGCAGGAGCAGGTCCTGGACGGGCGGGAGGAACTCACGCGACGGGAGGCGGACCTCATCGAGCAACAGCAGCAGCAGCTCGACGAGTACCGCGGCTTGGAAGCCTGCCTGAAAGATCGTGAGGCGACCCTGGCCGACGAACATGGCCGGCTGGAGGGCTGGGCCAAGGAGCTGGACGCCAGGTCTGTGGCACTGTCGGGTGCCGAAGAGGAGTTCGAGGACCACCTGGAGCAATTCGAGGGTCGGAGCGAGGGCCTTGAACAGCGGGCGTCCACCGTTGAGCAGCGCGAGCAGGAACTGACCACGCGAGAAGGCGAGCTGACCGGCCAGGCGGAAGAGCTCGCCGAGCAGGAGCGCCAGTTCAGTGAACGGCAGTCGTCACTTGAGCAGCGCGCCTTGGCACTGCAAAAGCAGGAGGACGAGAACACCTCGCGCAGCGATGAGCTGGAACGGCACGGCGCCGAGGTCGAGGCCTTGCGCGAGCAACTCGAACGGTCCGGTGACGAGGTAGCCGCACAGAAAGCCGAACTCGAAACGCTCCGGGACGAGCTGGCGAGCCAGCGGACCAGCTTCGACAGCGAACGCAGCGAACTGGAGGCGGCCCGAGCTGATCTGGACGGACGGCAGAGCGAGCTGGACAAGGCGACCTCCGATCTGCAGCAGCAACGTCAGGCGCTCGCGGCCAGCCAACAGGAGGTGACCGAGCGGGAGAACTCCGTCCAGGCGGTCATGAAGCAGATTGAAGAGATGACCGCCAAGACCAAGCAGCAGCAGGAAGAGTTCGACCAAAGACAGGCCGAGCTCCAGCGCGAGGAACAGGAGCTGGCCGCGCGCGTGGCCGAGATCGAGGAAATCCGGAGTAACATCGCCGAGATTCACTCCCAGCTTGAAGGGGAACGTTCGGAGGTGGCTACCCAGCGCCTGCAGTTGCTCGAGCGACTGGGCGCGGCTCCGCCACCCGTCACGCCGGCACCGCCTCCACCTCTCCCGACCGTCGAGCCAACCGGAGATCCCGCGGCGGCCAATGACGACGGCGACCAGGACGGTGAGAGCCGAACCGGGTTGTTCCGTAAGTTGAGGCGCGACGCCAAACGCCGGGCGATCGCCGCCAAGTAACCGGACGCAGTTCGCTCAGGGCGGCTGCGAACGCTGAACGACTGTTTGGGGAAAGCCCTATGGCTTTGAAGCTCTTCTCCAAGAACAAGAAACCTGCCGCGGAGACCTCGTCGGCACCCGCACCCGCTGAGGCGCGCCGCGAGTTGGGCAAGTCGTATCAGCCGGCGGACCTCGAACCGCTGCACCCCGACCCGTTGCGGCGTCTGTATCAGCAGCAGCGTTACGCCGTGATAGTCGCCCAGCAGGATCATTGGGAGACGACGGCGGAGGGGCAGAACGTGGTGGCCGTGGCGGAGCGCAAGCTGGAAGAAGAGATTGCCCTGGTGCCCAGCGGGTATGCCGCAGTACCGCAGACACTGGACGATGCCCCGGGGTGCCCCGAGAAAGAGATCGACGTCGCGGCGTTTCTGCTGAGTGTCTACCCGGTGACCAACTCACGGTTCCAGCGTTTCGTGGACGCCGAGTGCTACGATGACCTGGAATTGTGGCCCGAGGAGATCTGGCCGCACCTGATCGAACTTCACGATCTGACGGGCAAGCCAGGTCCGCGGTACTGGGTTGAAGGGCGCCACGATCGACGTTTTGCCGACCACCCGGTGGTTGGCGTCAGTTGGTACGAGGCAGTCGCCTACGCCAAGTGGGTGGGCCTGCGTCTGCCCACCGAGGCCGAATGGCAGATGGCCGCCAGTTGGCGCATCAAGAGCGAGGCCGACGTCTTCCGTCGCTTCCCCTGGGGCGACGCGATGGACTATCGACGCTGCAACACCTGGGGCGCGGGCCTGGGCAGAACCGTGCCCGTGAACGAGTTCGAAGCCGGTCGCGCGCCCAACGGCGTGCAGCAGCTAATCGGCAATGTCTGGGAGTGGACGGCATCCGAGCTGGAAGTGACTGACCCCCAGGGGCGCGTCGTTATCGGCGAAATGCCCATGAAGGTGATCCGCGGCGGGGCGTACGACACCTACTTCGACACGCAGGCGACGTCGAGTTTCCGGACGGGGCAGATTCTGCTTGCCCGAGCCCACAACGCCGGATTCCGTTGCGCCCTGGACGTGTAGCCCCGGTGCGACCGGCCGTTAGAGCATGAGGAGTTGAGCGTGCAATCCGTCCCCACGGTTTCATGTCCGACGATCAGGTGCCTCATCTGTGAGAGCGATAACACTCGCGAGGCGGTTCTGTGCGGCGAGTGTTCAGCGCCCCTGGCGCTCATTCACGAATCTGTAGCGCAGGAGCGGCAGCCGCGCATCGTGAGCATCGTCGGTGAATCCAATGTCGGCAAGACGGTGTATCTCGGTTTCCTGCTCGACATGCTGGCCAGGCGGGCGGGAGATTTCGAGGCGGTGCCCAAGGGTGCCTACTCGGTCAACCTGCAGCAGAACGTCATAGCCTACATGGAGCAGCGCCAATTTCCGCCGAAGACGCCCATGGAACCGGACCAGTGGTATTGGACCTATTACCAGGTCTGCCGCAAGACCAGAGGGGCAACCTGGGTGGATCTGGTCATGCCGGACATGGCCGGCGAGGCGTTGTCGACCGAGGTGGACACCCCGAAGACGTTCGGTGTCATCCGTAGTCTGCTGGACAAGACCGAAGCCGCAATCGTGCTGGTGGACGCCGCACTGGCAGCCTCGGGATCGCCACAGCCGGACTTCTTCGCGTTGAAACTGATGACCTACCTCGACGACATGTTTGCGGTCAAGCGCCGGCAACGAGTGGAGAACGCCATTGCCGTGGTCCTCTGCAAGGCGGACTACTGCCCGGAGTGCTTCGACGATCCGGGCGGTTTCGCCAAGACCAACCTGAACCGTCTGTGGAACAT
The DNA here is from genome assembly GCA_028277545.1 of Phycisphaerae bacterium. Taxonomy (GTDB): domain Bacteria; phylum Planctomycetota; class Phycisphaerae; order UBA1845; family UBA1845; genus JANQGB01. Next base: position 3,364 of record JANQGB010000547.1, read on the forward strand.
CTGCGACAACCGCTTCGCCAATGTCCGGTTCTTTGCGTCCAGCGTGATCGGATCGCTGGGCTTCGCCGCAGGTGTCGATGATACGGTTGTGCCCGTACCTCTGCACGCCGCCCCGCGCGGCATTCTGGAGCCGTTCGAATGGATTCTCGACCAGATGAGGTAGCTTCGTGCAATTCCGGCGCGACGCCTGCCGTAGGCCAGTCAACAGTCCCGGCGAACCTGCGCTGCGTCCAGGTTACCTTCACCTCCGCCCGCACGCCGACGGGCA
>JANQGB010000582.1 GCA_028277545.1 Phycisphaerae bacterium
TCGCGTTTTTGTCGACATGACTTTGACACGAATGCGCAGGGCATTTCGAGCATTTTCTTCATCGAGTGCGCTCACATCGCGCTTATCTCAGGGCTAGACCCTAAATGAACCGTCCAACGGTCGAACGGCAGCACTGTCGAACGGTCGAACGGTTCAACCGTCGAACGGTCCAGCGGCTCTAGAGATAAATCACGTCGTCGTCAGACTGGTCAACGCGCTGAACGTTCGCTCGGGAAAGGGAGGCCTCACCCTCCTTCACGACCGACTGGACCTGCCGCAGGAGCAGCTGAACGTCGCGGTGGTGCTTCGGGTGGATTCTGGCGAGCTCCGCGTAGACTGCGCGTCTGGCTGTCTCGGCTTTCTCGTGGCAGTCGTCGCAGAGGCAGTAGAGGGTGTTGTCCTCGTACTCCCAGGGCTCGACACTCTTGCCATAGAACCCGTGGTGAATCTGCAGCCCCGGAGTTCCTCCGCGCCGCGTTGACTCAGCCCGGGCATCGGTCCCGCACCACTCACAGCGACTGCCGGCGCGCTTCATGATTTCGAGGCGCTTCATCTGCCAACGTGGGTCCTGGAGCTTCTGGGCGTATGTGAGGCTGCGTGGTCTCGTTGCCATTGCCCATTGTCGAGCGAAGCGGATTCTTACTCAACCCCGCTGATGCTCTCCTGGTATTCATCTCGAAGGAGAGGGCCTTCACCTGTGGACAGGCCCTTCGGTGGAGAGGTGTTTTCGCTCGCCTGATTTGAGTAGAGAACGAGTTCCAAGCAAAATGCTGTTTGGCCCGATGGATTCACCACCCATCCGGCCTGAACAGTCAGCTATCAGCTAAACGCGTGAAGCTGGCAGAGTCTTCCGGCCGTCCACTGACGACCTCACGCCTAACCAACGTGGGGGAAGTCGCTGCGGGTTAGCCTCCGCTGGACGGGCCGGCTTGAGCCGGATGCATCGAGAGGTGCTTGTCCGGTTCTGATGGGAGCTTGTCGGAGTAGTTCTCCAGACTGGAGAGGAATACCGGCATTCGACCCAACCAGACGATAGTCCGACAAAGGGCGACCGAGACAAGCCCGGACGTGCGGAATGCCAACGCACCCCGGGTCGCTACGTTGGAAGCGGTGACTAGCGAGCGACAGCTCGCCGGAAATCCGCCCACGGGATACGGACCAAAGGCGCTGCAGCGCCCGCACGGCTGAAAGGTCGATGAACGTTCGTATAACGTGGCAGCCCCGCGGGAGGGTGTTCAGGGGAAACCCCGGACACGCGGCGCGATGACAACCGCCGCCGGACTCGCTGAAAAGGCGAGCCGCTGAATAGCTCAACGCGAGAAGGGGGTCGACCCCGAGGGCGAAAGGAAGAGAGAGCAGGTGCCGAATGTGCGCTAACAGACTGTACTGTGGACGATACCCCGAGCTTGTAGTTCGTAGGGGGAAAGCTGCTGGCGATTGCCTGCAGGTGAGTGGCGCTGCTGGGGACGGCGGCGTGACACACAGTACGGGTCCAGCCGACTGGACTCTTCTTCCGTCAAGGTCAACGTAGCTAATCGGGCAAGGGGCCTACGGCGTGCGGGATTGGCTATCCCGCCCTGTGCTGGTCAAGCACTGGAGCCAGGCCCCCAGGGAGCTTGCGATTGTAGAAGCGAGCGGGAACGCTCGGCGGTGTTCAGGCAAGGCAGTCTGGACCCGTTCACTGCTCTGGGGTGGTTCCCGGAGAAGACGACGAAAGCAAGCGGCCGGCTGAGATAACCGGAAGACTCTGTCACGTGGACAGTGGGAGAAAGGACTCCCAAGAGGTAGCGGACACCGGGAGGTGTACCTGCGTGGTTAGCAGGCCTGAGATGGCATCAAGGGCTTGCTAACAGCGTGGCTGGCGGTGACGGGACGGGTGCGCATAGCGCCTGCCGTTACCCAGGTTTTTTTGACCAATGGTGCACCCCATGTATTGGGGGGCCACCTCAATTAGAACTACGCACCCGCGCGGAGCGGAAGCGTAGTGCGTCCGGGGCGCTTGCTGGAGGGCAAGCGCGTGGTGGTTCGGGATTCTCGAACTCCTGGCGCTGTGGGTGCGAGGGCCGCGAGAGCGGCCTTATGCAGCCGCGAGTGACAGGGGGCGAGGAGACCGGGCCGCCACTTGGCCGGGTTATTGACGCGGCTCAGGCTGCGTCAATCGACGGCCGTTCAGCTCCGGATTCCGGGATGAGGCACGCCCGCGCACCAGAAAGGAGGTTAACGACGGAGGTGCGTGGGTGGCGCATCGAGGTTTGTTCTCGGTTCTTGCCAGCCCTTCGCGGCATTGCTCCAAGGGGGAGCCGCCCGGCGAAGGATGGCGCTGAAGGAGTTTCAGGAGGTAAAGGGCTTTGCTAGTCCCAAAACAAGCGTGCTGCGAGGTCATCTGAAGGCGTCGCAGGCGGATATTGCGGGAGAGACACTTCGGCCCTGGATTCTCGATTCGGTTGTC
>JANQGB010000719.1 GCA_028277545.1 Phycisphaerae bacterium
CCTGGCTCTGGTCGGGCCGGCGACGGCCGTCCAACCCTCGGGAAGAGCCTCGAACTCCAGCCGGCGCTCCACCTCCACGCGGTCGGCGGCCTGGCCAAGCAGTGCTGCCAGCGTTGTAGTGCTCGTGCTCACGACTTTCTCCCGAACACGAACGCCAGCCCCTGCTCACCGAGCAGGACGAGCAACGCCGCCACCAGGAACCCTGGCCACAGCTCCTTCCGGCCCGCTGCTCCCAATTCGTCCAACTCTTCAGCCGAGGTCACGTATTGGAAGGACACCTGCGGCAACACACGCCTCAAGTCCTGCTCGCCGGCGACGGTGAGATCTCCTTCACGCGGATCCAGGTTGACCGCCGCCAGTCGCTGTTCGTCGAAACCGTTTCGGTTGCGGAGCACGAAGCGGTAGACACCTGCTGAGTGCGTTGCCTCCCACCGCAGGACCAGGCCCGTGCCGTCCGCCGCGGGCACGGCGCTCAGGCCGATCTCCCGCTCGGCCGGATAGGCCGGCGTTCGCAAGGCCGCCTCCGGCTCGTGCCTGGCTGGGTCGATCGCTATCTCGATCGGCTCGCCCACCAGACGGTCTTCGGACGTGGCCGTGTGCCGGGCGATGTACTGTACAGTCTCCAGCATGGCGACCACGTAACTCGGATCTTTGGCCCAGTTGTTCCACTCCAGATCACAACTGGTGGTGACCAGCATGACCCGGCCCGCCCCGAACCGCTTCTCGACGATAGCCGGCGACCGCTCAGCATCGCCCAGGAAGGCGACAATGCGTGGCACTACGGCAGCGGTCGCGGGGGCGTCTTCAGGCGGCTCGTCGCCTTGCTGGACTCCGAAGAACCGGTTTACGGCTATGTTGCTGCGGAAGGGATTGTCGCGTCCGCCGAAGACCCGCACCACAGGGTGGAGGTAGTCGCCCTCGGCCAGGGCAACGCCGCCCGGAGGTGCCTGCACGATCTCGGACAGGGCCACGGGCAGCAGCCCCGCCCCCTCGGCGTGGAGCGCGTCGTTGTATGCTTCGGGGTCCACCTGATCGCCGAGGAAGATCAGCAGCCCGCCACCGCCCCGCACGAATGCCTCGAGTCGCTCGACGGCCGGGTCGCTCAACCGATACGTGTTAGCCAGGATGACTGCGTGGAAGTCGCTCAGTTCGGCTGTTTCGAGTTCAAGTTCGTCGGCGGTCTGGATGCTGTTGCCGCTGAAGACCGGGCCGGCCGGCCTGAGCGCGGCGTTCAGCAGGTGGACCTCGTCCAGGTACGCATCGGCGGATGGTTCGCCGTTGACGACCAGCAGGCGTAGAGAGTCATCCACCTTCACGACCTCCACCCGGCTGTCGTCGACCGGCAGACCGTCGGGCGGTAACTCTACGCGGATCTCTTCGAAGCCGCTGGCGGCAAAACTGACATCCAGCGGCACCACAGCAGTCTGGCGAGCGGAGATGGTCGGGATCGTGGCGGCCTGGGCCGGCAGCGGGCCAACGCTGACCTGTAACTCGAGCTGGTCAGCCTGCGCGTCTGCCTGGTTGGCGACGACCGCCTCGATTCGCCCGGCGATACCGGCCACAAACCGCCCCTGGGCCGGTGACAGTCCGGCCAGCGACCGGTTGGAAGCTTCCTGATCGCCTACCGCCACCAAGACCACGTCCAGTGATCGCCCGTCTTCGAACAGGGAACCGAAATCGACCGACTCCACCGCCTCATCGGCGCGTGCCTCCGAGGTGTCTTCCCGGGCGGTGGACTCCACCCAGTCGACGCGCTGAAAGTCACTGATGACGAAGAGCGTGGCGCTTAGGATTCCGGGATTCTCGTCCAGGGTCCGGCGAATGGTCTGCACCGCCTGGTCCAGTTGAAGCGTTCGCTGCGAGGGGCGCAGCGCCTCGATCCGCTCGGATAGTTCCGTGGCCGACGCTTCGTCCAGGTAGACCCCCGCGGCCAACGGTACGTCCGGCTCCGAGGTCCGTAGCACGGTCACCGAGTCGCCGGGGGAGTTGCGCTGCACCCAGGCGAGCAGGCGCGTGAGGTTCTGCTTGGCCGACTCGAAGCAAGTCTCCGGTCCGGCGCCGTATCCCATGCTGTAAGAGTCGTCGAGCAGGAAGATCCGCTCGGTACGCTGCGGGCCCCCGAGAATCGCGGTCCAGCCCCGCGGTTGGACGAACGGCCGGGAGATCACCAGGCTGATCAACAGGATCGCCAGGCACCGCAGCGTCAGCAGGATGATCTGCTCGAGCAGGATGCGCCTGCGGTTGCGCTTCTCGGCGTCAATCAGAAACTCGATGGCCGCCCAACGGATGCGGCGGAAACGGCGCCGGGCCAGCAGGTGTATCAGGACAGGAATGGTGGCAGCGGCGGCACCGGCGTAGAACAAACCAGGATAGACGAAGGCGGCAAGCATGGCTGGTTGTGTCTCGTTCCCCCCTAGCGTGTGAACCGGCCCGCCGCGCCGCGATGCATCCTGTTGGCCAGAAAAGTCACCAGCGCGGTGTCCAGCGGATCGGCGGTGCTGAGCAGGGCGTACTCTATCTGCCGGTCCAGGCAGGCCGAGCGCACCCGTTCTATGAACCGCTGCATCGCGTCGAGGTAGCTACCACGGAGCGACTGCGGGTCGGACAGCACCTCGAGGCCCGCCTCCTCCATCCCTTCAAACAGAGTCCGATCGGTGAAGGGGAACTCCAGTTCGTCCTGATCCAGTACGTGCAGGATCAGCACGTCGTGGCGGTTAGCCTGAAACCGCTGGAGCCCCTCGATCAGGCTGTCCACATCAGTCAGCAGATCAGACAGGATAATCACCATGCCACGCCGGCCGATACGCTCGGCCAACTCGGCGAACGGCACTTTGAGATTCGTCTTGCCGGCTGGCGCGTGGGTCTCGATCACCCCTGCCACGCCGGCCAGGGAAGCGCGCTTGGCGCTCACCGGTAGTTCGGCGCGGATCTGGTCGTCGAACAGCACCACGCCCGCCGCATCACTTTGCTCCGCGACCAGCAGGTGGGCCAGCGACACCGCGACCGTGGCAGCGTAGTCCCATTTGGTCAGTCGATTGCTGCTAATCTGCTCCGGGTAAGCCATCGACCCGGAGCAGTCCAGCAGGAGGTGGGCCCGCAGATTGGTTTCCACCTCGTATTCCTTGACGTAGAACCGGTCGCTCTTGGCGAATACCCGCCAGTCGATGTGCCGCAGGTCGTCGCCCGGCGAGTACTCCCGGTGATCGGCGAACTCGACACTGAACCCCTTGAAGGGGCTGGCATGCATGCCACTCACGAAGCCCTCGACCACGTGCCGGGCACGAAGCTCCAGGCCGGAGATGCCGGTGAGCACCTCGGGGAGGAAGTGGCGGCCAGCGGTGTTGTTCGTGTCACTCATGGGCACCACTCGGAACGCCGGGCTGAAAACCAACGGGCAGCCGGCCAGGCCCCGGCCTTCACTCCTGGACTACGCTGGCGACGTGATCGTTGCCGGCCGGGCCGGCGTGGTCCGGCGGCACCGCTGCCAGCAGGTCGTCGACCACGCGGTCGGCATCATAATGACCCGCCCGGGCGGAGTAGTTGGTCACCAGGCGGTGCCGGAGCACCGGGTGGACCAGGGCGCGGACGTCCTCGATGGCCAGATGATAGCGCCCGTGGAGCGCCGCCCGGGCCTTGCCGCCCAGGATCAGGGCCTGCACGGCTCGCGGGCCGGCACCCCAGGTCAGCATCTTGCGGACAAACTCGGGGGCGTCGGCCTCGGCCGGGCGGGTCAGGCGCACCAGGTCCAGGGCGTGGCGAATCACGTCCGGGGCGGCGGGCACGCGGCGGACCATCCGCTGGAACTCGAGCAGTTGTTCGGCGGTGAAGACCTCGGAAACCGCCGGGTCGAACTGGGCGGTGGTGCGTTCGGCGATTTCGTATTCCTGGTCGTAGGTGGGGTAGTTCACGAAGACCTTGAACAGGAAGCGATCCTGCTGAGCTTCCGGCAGGGGGTAGGTGCCCTCCTGCTCGATGGGATTCTGGGTGGCCAGCACGAAGAAGGGGGCTGCCAGATCGTGTCTCTCTCCTCCGACCGTGACGTGTCGCTCCTGCATGGCCTCCAGCAGGGCGGCCTGCGTCTTGGGCGGCGTGCGGTTGATCTCGTCCGCCAGGATAACATTGGCGAAGATGGCGCCCTTGAGGAACTGAAAGGCGCGGCTGCCGCTGGCCTTGTCCTCCTGGATCACGTCGGTCCCGGTGATGTCGGAGGGCATCAGGTCCGGCGTGAACTGAATGCGGTTGAAGGACAACGCCAGGCTGCGGGCCAGCGTGGAGATCATCAGGGTCTTGGCCAGGCCCGGCACGCCCTCCAGGATGCAGTGCCCGCCGGACAGCAGGGCGATGAGCAACTGCTCGATCACCTCGTCCTGCCCGACAATCACCCGCCCCAACTCGTCACGGATGCGGCGCGAGCCGGCGGTCAGCCGCTCCAGCGCCTCAACATCCGACCCCCGCCCGTCGCCACCACCCGCCAGCGAAGTGTCATCCGCCATATCATGCTCCATACCGAACCTGGTACAGCAAGTCAGAAGTCAGAAGTTAGAAGTGAGAAGTTGGAATGGAGAATTGAGAAGCAGCGGTAGGCGCGGCCGAGCGAAGCTGCGACGGGCCGTGATGCGAAGTGAGAAGTGAGAATGCGGCAGCCCGCGGCCGCCGGCATGCGTCGCCAGGCATAAGCTGGGGCGACACTCGGTAGCACCTGCGCGGCACCACGATCGTCTCTTCCAGTTTCTCAATTCTCAATTCCAACTTCTCAACTCTAACTTCTAACTTCTGGCTTCTGACTTCTCACTTCTCACTTCTCACTTCTCACTTCTCACATCCAGCGACCCACTACTGATTTCTCGATTCTCAGTTCTCAGTTCTCAATTCTCAGTTCTCAAATCTGTCTTCTGTTTTCTGCCTTCTGTGTCCAGCGTCCCGCCTTCGTCACCGTTGCATAATCGGCAGCTGGTTGAACGGCAGTTGCAGTATCACCAGCGCGATTGCCGTTCCGTAGACCGGTCCTACGTAATCACCCGGCCAGGACCCGTCTTCTCTTTGCTGCCTCAACAGGTTCTCGCGCATCCTGGGGAAATAGTCATCCCATTCCTCCTCGCTCGACAGGTACAGCGCCTGGGAGAGATAGAGGTGGGCATAAGAGTAGTGGTTGGCCCGCGACGGGCGAACTTCGATGTTCTCCTTGGAGAAGCGCAGGGCCCGCTGTGCCATCGGATTGTCATAGTCACCGGCGTTGAACCAGCAGCACACCGCCGCCGCGGTGATGGCCGGTCGCGAGGGGCCGCGCATCTGGGCCCGGTAGGCTATGCCGCCGTCGCTGCGGGTGGACAGCTTGAGGTAGTTCATGGCCTCGTCGATGACCTGCTTGGGAACCGCCAGACCGGCGTTACGGCAGGCCCGCAGGCCCTGCACCTGGGTGATGGTGACCGATCCCTCGTCGCCACCGCTTTCGGGCGTGTAGTACCAGCCGCCCAGGCGGCTCTGGCTCAGCCCGATCAGCCGGATGGCGTCGGTCAACGTGTCATGAATCCTCCGCTGGCGCTCGGCGTCTTCGGTCATGCCGTAGAGTTCCGCCAAGAACAGGGTGGCGAAGCCGTGTCCGTGCATCGGCTTGCCCTGGTTCTCCTGGGGACGGGTGATCAGGCCGCTGGGCGTGGACGAGTCGACCAGGAACCGCGCTGCCCGGTCCACCTGCTGGGCGTACGGTCCCTGGGTGGTAGTGTTACCGTTCATGAGCAGGGCCAGGCCAGCCAGGCCGGTCATGGCCACGGGATAGCGCCCGTACGCCCCGGTGTTTCGCCAGCCGCCGTCCCGGGACTGCGTGCGGGCCAGGTAAGCCAGCCCCGCATCTATGGCCGCTTGTGTATCCGGCGTGACGTGCTTCGGAAGAGGCGGCGCTGGTGCGGGTGGAGCCTGACCGGACGCCGGCTGCACCGCCACGACGAGAGCCAGCAGCCCTGCGAGCGCACAGCGGCCTGACGGGCGACAACCACCGGCCCGCGTCAGGATGTTGCCAGCCGGCATGCGCATCATGGCGTCGCCTCACCACCCCGGGGCGCCGTGCGAATAGCAAAGACACCGTTTCGGGTGCCAACTACCAGAACGCCGGGCCAGGCGGCCAGATCGACGGCCAGATACTCGCCCGACGGACCGCTGTCCGGAATCCACACCGGGCCGACCTCCCGCCCGCTGGCCGCGTCGACAAAGGCCACGCCCGCCCGCGCGGTGTGCTGTCGATCCGGCAGCGGGGCGCTCTGAGCCCGCAGGTCTACCAGAAGTGGAATGGTGTCGCGAGCCACGCCCAAGAACCAGGGCGGCCGCGACACCCACGCCAGGTCATCTCGCAGCCAGCGGACGTCCCGGGTCGCCAGGTC
>JANQGB010000876.1 GCA_028277545.1 Phycisphaerae bacterium
CGACTTTGGGGGCGGAAGACGTGCGCCGCCAGGCGCTGAACGTGTTTCGCATGGAACTGCTGGGCACGCACGTGGTGGCGGTGAAGACCGGGCAGCAGACGCTCAAGGATGCCATAAACGAGACGCTGCGCGACTGGATGGCCAGCGCGGGCAACACGCATTACGTGATCGGCAGCGTCATGGGCCCGCACCCTTTTCCCATGATCGTACGGGATTTCCAGACCGTCATAGGGAAGGAGACCCGCACTCAGATCCAGCAGGCCACCGGTCGACTGCCGGATGCGATCCTGGCCTGCGTCGGCGGTGGCAGCAATGCTGCGGGGATCTTCTCGCCCTTCGAGAGTGACGAACAGGTGCGCCTCATCGGTGTCGAAGCGGCTGGCGAAGGCGTCGGTTCGGGTCTGCATGCGGCCACGCTGGCCGCCGGCTCACCCGGCGTGTTGCACGGCATGCACACAGTCGTCTTGCAGGACGACGACGGCCAGACCCTGCCCGTGCACTCGGTGTCGGCGGGTCTGGATTACCCCGGCGTCGGGCCGGAGCATGCCTACTGGCACGAAAGCGGGCGGGCGGAATACGTGGCCGTTACCGACCAGCAGGCCTTGGACGCTTTCATGCTGCTGTCGGAGACCGAGGGCATAATACCGGCGCTGGAGAGTGCGCACGCCGTCGCCCACGCGGTCGAGTTGGCACCTGCCATGCCCCGTGACTCGACTATCGTAATCAACCTCTCGGGGCGGGGCGACAAGGATGTGGTAGAGGTCGCTCGCCTGCTGGGGCGCGACATACGCGCCTGACGCGCCGTGGCGTCATCGGATGCCAGGGAATCACCTCTGCGCGCTGCCTGCCCGCCCGCTGACAACGGCCACGAGTTCCTCGACCAGGTTCTTGACGTTGTCGGCCTGGGTGCTGAGCTCCTCGGCGGCGGAGGCGGCCTGCTCAGCTCCGGCGGCACTCTGCTGGGTTACCCGGTCCATCTGCGTAACCGCGCCGTTGACCTGCTCCACTCCCTGAGCCTGCTCCTCAGAGGCCGCGGAGATGCCGCTGATCAGCTCGGACACTTTCGCCACGTCTCCACCGATCCCGCTGAGCGCTTCCGCGACTTCGCCCGCCACCTCCGTACCCTCGCGGGCCTTGTCTACTGAGAGGCTGATCAGGCTGGTAGTCTCGCCGGCTGCCTGGGCCGCCCGCTGGGCCAGGCTGCGAACTTCATCTGCTACGACCGCGAAGCCCTTGCCGTGTTCACCCGCCCGCGCCGCCTCGACGGCTGCGTTGAGGGCCAGTAGGTTAGTCTGGAAGGCGATCTCTTCGATCACCTTGATGATCTTGCTGATCTGGCCGGCGGGTTCGTTTATGCCGGTCATGGCGTCGTTAAGTCGAGCCATGGTTTGATCGCCGTCCCGGGCGGCGCTCTCGGCGTGACCGCTCAGCTTGTTGGCCTCCTTGGCGCTGCCAGCGTTGGTGCGGGCCATGGCGGCCATCTCTTCCAGGGCACTGGACGATTCCTCCAGCGAAGAGGCCTGCTCCGAAGCGCCGTTGGCCAGGTGCTGCGACGTGGAGGATACCTGCGCCGCAGCGTCGTTGACCTGGAGAGCGCCCTGGGCCAAGCCGGATGCGATCCGGTTAATGGGGCGAACCACCATGCGCCGAGTTATCAGCCAGATCATAACTCCCAGAAAAGTCGCTATGCCTAAGCCGATGCCGGCGCTCACCTGGCCCACCCGCCGGGCGGCGGCGCGCAGCTCCTCGGTCCTGGCGGCCACGCTGACCATCCAGCCCAGACTCGGCGAGGTATGAAAGGCCACGATCTCTTCGGCGCCGTCGGCGGTGTACTCCAAGCTGCCGTTGCCGGCGGCGATCATCCGCCGCCCGTACTCCAGGTCGTTCAGGTTCGACTGCAGAATACGGGACTTGTCCGGATGAGAGATCACCACTCCGGTGGCGTTGGTCATAAAGACGTAGCCCGTCTCCCCGAACTTCACCGGATCCAGGAAGACGGCATTGAAATGGGCAAGGTCCACCACTCCCGCGAGGACGCCGATTACGTCGTCCTTGTCTTCCACCGGTACGGAGAGGACTACAATAGGGTTGCCGGTTGCCTTGCTGGCGAGCGCTTCGGAGATAACCGGTTGGCCCTGCATGGAGCTCTGGAAGTACTGGCGATCGGCCAGGTTGATCTCGCCAGCCAGTCCGTCCACCGCCGCCGCGCGTACTTCGCCGGCCGGATCGATCAGAAGGATGCTCTCGTAGAAGGGGTAGTCTTCGCAGAGGCTGGCCATCTGCTTGTTTGCCGACTTACGGGCCGCCTTGCCCATGAAGGAGTCTTCGAGTGCGGTCCTGAAGATCTTCTGTCCCGACCACGTTGACAGGTCGCGCTGCCGGTCTGTCATCCAACTGTCGATCTTCGCCGAAATCGACTCCACCAACTGCGTCATCTGAGCTGTGGCGGATTCGCTGAGGGCTCCCGCGGAACTCGAGTAGCTCACTGCCGTCGAGATGCCGGTACCGACGACTATCAGTGCCACGCTGGGCACGACAAGCTTGTTTCCCAGACTTAGAGTCAAAGCCTCGTTTCCTTTCGTCTTTGACCAGTTTGTTTGTCAGGCCCCGGAGTTACGCGCTTACTTCTCGATGACGCGGTCGGCGGTTTCCACCAGTTCGTAAGGAATCTCCAGGTTCATCTTCTCCGCCGTGGCTACATTGAGCAGGACCGCTCCCTCTTCGGCGGTCTTTATGGGGTAGTCACCCGCTTTGTTGCCATCCAGGATCTGTAGGGCCAGCTTGGCTGACTCGAGACCGTGGTCCTCGCCTGACTCCACCACGCCGCACAGCAGACCGTCTTCCACGCCGAAGGGCAGCAGGCCGAAGGTCGGCTTGCCGTTGTTGGCCACGGTCCAGGCCATGACCTCCTTGGCCTCCATGCTCTCGGCGCCCTTGACGCTGGCGACGGTGTGATAGTTGTAGACGCCGAACGCATCGACGGTGCTCTGGTATCGCGTGACAACTTCCTGCCACTCGGCGATCGTTGCCGGCTGATCGATGGAGACGATTTCGAGCGGTGACTCGAGTGTCTTCAGATAGCCCAGGACTGCATCCGACGTCGGGCTGTGGTCGGTGAGCAGTGCGATCTTCTTTATATCGCCGCTGATTCCGAGCAGCATTTTCAGCGTCTGTGCGAAATGCGGGCGCTCCAGAATGCCGGTCACGTTCTCTGCGGGGTAGCCGTACTTGGCAGCTTCGGCGTTGACACCGCAGAACACGAACTGCGGCGCGTCGGCCTTGCCGGCGTAGTCCTTGGCAAAGAAGGCCTGGGCGTTGTCATCGGCCGTGATCACAACGTCCGGCTGGAACTCCTCGACCTTTGCCTTGGCGAGATTGCCCGACTCGACCTTCCACTCGGCGCTGGTCTTTCGCTTGGTATCCATGTAGAAGATCTCAAGCGATACCCCCGACCCCTTGAGGCCTTTCTCAACTCCTGCCGTGATGGAGTCTACCCACGGGTATCCGGTATGATAGCTGTGAACCAGGAGAACCTTGCCACCGGCCATGGCCGGAGTGACTAGCGAGAGAACTGCCGTAATGCAAAGTAGATGGAGAGCTACACTTCTCATTCTTCATGCTCCAAAATCGGGCGCTGGTGTCGGTTAACTTAGTCCTGTCGGTGTTTGCAGTACCCACGCGGCGGCGTAGGCGTGCACAGCCTTCTTGTCGGCATCCTCTTCATTCCGCTCAAGTTCGCGGGATTTTTGCCCCGCCGTTCGCGAGGGGCGCAGTCGTGCTTAAGTGGCTCTACACCGTGACTCGGGCCGCGCAAACCACGGCGCCGGAGACAGTCACACGTAACAAGTTGGCGCACTCGGCGTCGACGGAGCACTTCGGTTTCCGGTCCGAGATGATGGACACGCTACCAACCGGCTCGCCGGTGGATGGGGGAGTGTAGATCAGAGGATCTGGCTGGTGCATTCCTGAGTTAAACGCCGCCGGGCTGCAAGTCGGGTCTATCGGCTGATCGCTCAGCAGGGCCCAGGTCCGGTGAAGCAGCTGATGGGGTCCGTGCTGCCATAAGTGAACGTCCGCCTCGTCCCACAGCGCTGGGGCGACAGCGTGCGGGGAGCACCCGGAGAATACCGCCGGTTGCCCGTCGGAGGAGCGATATCGTACCTTCAGTGTCAGACGTCGCGTGCGCCGGACGAGGCGTCCCAGGGGACAACTGCTGTGCGGCGTTATCGGGCGATCCTGGCATTCTGCCTTCTTTTGGCGGTCGTGGGCTGTGGCTCATCCGCTGCGTATGCGCCGTCGAAGACACGTCAAGGACACAACCCCGGCACTGGGGGACAGGCGGGTGACCTGTTGCTGGTCGATAGCGCCGCGCTGGAAGCGGCCCGCCGGTTCACGGTGGCCATCCATGCGATACGCCCCGCCTCTTCAGACGATCACGAGTCAGCTACGCTGACCTCGGACCAGCCGGCTGGAGAATCCGGCAGTCCGGGCGATCGCGGGCCTCTGCGTCGCATCGAAGGCACGGGCGTGATCATCGATCGGTCCGGGCTGATCCTGACCAACCAGCACGTGATTCGAGATGCGTCGGACTTGAGGGTATGGAGCCCGGAGCTCAACTGGCGCCGGGCCCGGCTGGTAGGGGCTGACGTGCAGAGCGACTTGGCCGTAATTGCGGTTGACGACGACATGCCCTGCGCCGCTCGTCTGGGCGACGGCGAGCCAATTACTCCTGGCGAGCCGGTGGTGGCACTGGGTTATACTCCAGGCGGGCCACCCCTGGTCGAGCGCGACGGGCCGACGGTTCTGCCCGGGCGGCTGACCGCAACTCAGCGCTCGCTCCAGGGCGCGTTGGACCCGGCCCACAAGCGGTATTACGGCGATCTGCTGGAATCGACCGTACCCCTGTTGCCCGGACACAGCGGTGGGGCGTTGATCAATCGCACAGGTGCGGTGATCGGAATCAACACCGCCGCAGTCACGCACTACCGCACCGGACAACGGACTGGGTACGCCATTCCCATCGCGCCGTATCAACGGGCCATCATCGAGCGTATCGCACGCGGCGAAACGGTGGTGCATGGTTACCTGGGGCTACTGGTCCGCGCCCTGGACGGCGGCGCCGGCGTGCCGGTCGAACGCGTCGTGCCGGATGGGCCGGCGCACCGCGCGGGGCTGCGCCGCGGCGACGTCATCGTTCGCTACGGTGGTGCGATGCTAACGAACGCGGCCGGGCTGGCTGAGTTGATTCGCAGGTCTCCGCCTGATCGGCCGGTCTCGCTCTCGATCATGCGCGGCCAGCGCCAGCTCGAAGTCATGTGTAGGCCGGTCGCCCGACCCGCGCTCTGAACCGCGGCTATCACCTCAGTTGAAGCAGTCACCGGGCACGCCGCGCGCTATGTTTGTCTGGCAGTGCATCCTGCCCGCCCCTGTGCTTGCATCCCTGCCTATCAGCGCTTAGAAATCCAGGCGGTCAGCACGGTGAGTCTCGGCACGGCGGACGACGCTGGGCCGGGCGGTAGGATGTTGTATGGTGAGGGCATGGTGGAGACAGCGCGCGGGCTCATCCGGCGGAATGGTTCTGGCCGACGGCAAAGCCGCGACCGAACACCGGCCAGTACAGGCTATCCCGACGCCGGCGCGACTGTTCGTACCCCTGAGCCAGGGTGATGAGGCGCCGGCCGAAGCGCGCGTGCTGGTCGGTGATGCAGTTGCCACCGGCGATGTCATCGCCACGCCGAGTGCCGAGGATCAGGCGCTGCTGCACGCACCTCTCGACGCGAACGTCACGCAACTGACGACTGTTGACACTCCCTATCGCGAGCGCGTGCCGGCGATTGAACTTACATCGTCGGCCATGGACAAGGTGCCCGCTGCGGCGCAGAGCGTCGAGCTACCCGAGTGCTTTCCGCAGGGCCTGTTCGCCCGACTGAAGACGGCTGGCGTGCAGGTCGACGACATGTCTCGTCCCATGGCGCCGCCGCTTGACCACCTGATCGTCAACGGCCTGGAGTCGGAGCCACTACAAACGTCGGACCTTCGCCGCCTTATCGAGCACACCGCGGAGATCGTCGAGACGACCCAGTGGCTGCAGCAGACGCTGCGGGCGCGGCGCGGCTACCTGGTGGTCGATCGATCTCGCCGCGCGCTGTTCAGGCGGCTGCGCGGCAGCGCCCGCGGAACTTCGGTGCGCGTGGTCGGTCTGGCCAACAAGTACCCCTTGAGCGTGCCGCCACTGATCGTCAGGGCTATAACAGGGCGAGAAGTCCCCGTGCTGGGTCGACCCACCGACGTGGGGGCACGTGTCGTGGACGTGCGGAGCCTGCTGGACATCAGGCGGGCAGTGGGCGCCAGCGTGCCACACACCAGGAACCTGATCACGGTTGCCGGAAACGCGGTGCCCCTGGCCGGCAACTACTGGATACCGATCGGCACGCCGATCGACGCGGTCGCCGCCGCAGCCGGGCTACAGGTATCCGCTCGGCGAATCGTGGCCGACAGCCTTCTCTCCGGACCCGCGGTTCGGAGCGGCCGGGCGGTGGTCACCAAGCGCACACGGATGCTGGTGTTCCTGACCACCGACTCGCCACCAGAGCGGGACGCGATGGCTTGTTTCCGCTGCGGGCTGTGTCAGGATCATTGCCCGGTAGGCATAGATCCGCTGGCTGTTCTGAACCTGGTTGAGCGCCGACGATTCGACCTGGCGGCCGACCAACATCCCGAAGCATGCCTCGACTGCGGCCTGTGCGATTACGTGTGTCCCTCATCACTGCCCCTGATGCGGGCCATTCGACGGAGCCGGCGCCATGAAACAGCCTTGTGACCCGACGGGACCGCCGGGCCCGGCTGTGCTTCGAGAGCGGGAAGCCGGCTGGCCGCCGCATATCCGTAGCGGCCGGTACGTTGAGCATTTCCACCGGGCCCTGCTGGCGGCATCTCTCCCGGCCGTAGTAGCAGGGTGCGTGATCTTCTCTGTGCGAACCCTGCTGGTGTGTGGGCTTGCCGTGGTGTCGGCGCTGGTGGCAGAGTACTTCTGTCAGACGATCGCCCGCCGGCATCCGTCCGGACCAGCGCGTCGCATTCAGCGGCTGCACGCCTGCCTGTTGGGCTCGTTGCTTGCCCTGACGCTGCCAGTCAGTGTTAGCTGGCAGGTGCCCGTTGTTGGCGCGTTCGCCGCGGTGGCGATTGGCAAGTGCTTGTTGGGCGGCCTGGGGAACTACCTGTGGCATCCATCGCTGATCGGGTATTGCGCGGTACAGCTGCTGTTTTCCGGGCAGGTGTCGCCGGATCGCTCCGCCGTGCTGGCCAGCGGTCATCAGTTGAGTGGCTCGGTCAGCGTTACGGCTGACGAGGCGGACTACTTCGACTTCGGCGCCAGTAGCCCACCCGCCGGCATCGAGGCCTGGTCACTTCCGCGTCCCATGGGCACGCTTTCGTACTGCTATCGACCTTCCCTGGCTACGGCTCCGAATGCGGGCGAGACCGGTTTGCTGGTGTACTTCCGCGATCGCTTTCCGCGCTGGTCGGAGACGGTATGGGGTCATGTGGCCGGCGGCATCGGCGAGACCTGTGTGCCGGCACTGGCACTGGGCGGCTTGCTGTTGATGTACCGCGGCTACGCGCGTTGGCGCTTGCCACTCGCGGCGTTGCTGACTGTGCTGCTGCTGGCGGCCGTGTGGCCGATCTACCTGCGAGCAGGCTCGGAGGACGGCACGGCTGAATTGATCAGGTACTGGCTACCGGTCGCGTGTGTCCAGGAACGCATACCGGTCGGTGGGGCGGTGGTCCTGTTCCATCTTACCGGCGGGGGATTGTGGCTCGCTTGCCTGGTGGCGGTTAGTGACCCCATGTCTATCCCATTGACCAGTCGCGGCCAGTGGGTGTTCGGCGTGGGCGTGGGTGTACTGACAATGGTGGCGCGGTGCAACCCCTGGTTCCCGGGATTGCCGGGCAGCGCGTATTGGGCGGTTCTGGCGATGAACTCCCTGGTGCCTTGGATAGATCGGCTGACGCGACGGAGAGTACTCGGAACGTAGATGGCAGCACCACTTTCAATATGCCGAGCGCGGGCAATACCGCCCGGTGGTGGGTCCGGTAATCTGGGCAATTGTGCCCTCTCCCACCAGCCGGCTGAAGGTAGCTTATAGGTTTTTGGATAGGCCCGGGCGATTCCATTGACTGCGAGAACCGCTGGCCCTAGGCTTGCATAGGGCACTTCTGTGCGGAGGGAACGGCGTGCGTACTGAATGTCTGGCTTATCGGCAGGAGGGCTGGGTCATGAAACGCGCGATGGCGGTTCTGGCGACTCTGTGTCTGGCGCTGCCGGGCTGCTTGGACTCCGAAGCGTTGCTGAGTGCCGCGGTCGGCAGCGGCAGCGGCGCGGAAGCAGACAGCGGTGACGAGGGCGTACCGAACTTCACCGGCGGGAGTGAGGCCGGAGCTACTCTGCCCAATGCCGGCGTTATCCGGGCCCGCGTGCGGAACTTCACCGAGACCAGCGCCGACGTGACCCTGCGATTCCTGTTGGATGACAATATCGTTCACCTGTCCTTCTTGCGAGTTCCCGCCCATACTTCGACAACTTTCGTCGGTCCTGAGATGACCGACCGACTTGAAATCAGCGGCGTGGATGAGACTGGCAAGGTGCTGCCTGATGCGTTGTTCCGCTACGGCATCGATTTCGAGGATGGCACCGAGGCGGTCTACTCCATCGGGGCCGACCAGTTCCCGGCCAACGTACCTCCGGCGCTGACGTTTCTGTCGCCCGTCGAGGACGTGGAGGTGGTGCAGGGCGGTCAGCTCTTAATTGTCATTGAAGACGAGGATCCCGACTCGTCGGCCGCCATCGAGTTCTTGCTGAGTAGTGACGCTGAGAACGTGGATGCCGCAGTGGCGACGCTGGCCGTGGGGCTGCAGGAAGACCCCGATGGCGACGGCGATTCCTTCTCGCTGACCGTCAGCGAGTCCGTCTCGCCCGGAGAGTACAGGCTGGTCGGCGTGATACGCGATGAAGTGTCGACCGACATCGTGGAGGCGCCGGGCAGAGTCACGGTTCTGGCCAAAGGCCCTGTGAATGACAACGGGAATGAGCCGGAGCCGGCCGAGAACGAGTCACCCATTCTGACGATCATCGAGCCGGCCACTGACGTGGAGATTCCAGCCGGAAGTGATCTGTCCGTAGTCTGGAGTGCGGATGATCCCGACGGCAACGCCCGGATCGAGTTCCTGCTTGAGCCCGCCGGTGGCGAGCGGCAAGCCGCCGAAGGTGTGCTGCTCGCAACGTTCGACGAAGACTCCGGTATCAGCAACGCGGCGCTGCCCATTCCACTGACGGTGCCGCCCGGCACCTACAGCCTGGTCGGAGTGATCAGCGACGACGAATCGTCCATGAGCACCACCGCCGCGGGGTTGATCATTGTGCTCCCACCGGCGGACGGCGCCTTGCCGGCATTGGTGATTCTCCAGCCCGATGTAAACGTGAGTGCCAACATCGGCGAGGATATCACCATTGCCTGGGAGGATACCGACGAGGATGACAACGCCCTGGTGACGTTCTACCTCGATCAGGACGCCAACGATCTGAATGGTGGCGAGGTCTGGATCGCGGAATTCGACGAGGATCCTGACGGCGCCGAGGTGGATGAAGCCAGCGTCACGATAGTCAACGTCGAGCCCGGCACCTACGAGTTGCTCGGGGTCATTTTCGATGGCCGCAACGTTGCATATGCCCGGGCAGCGGGCGAGGTGATCGTCCTGGGCGAGGGTCCGCCGGTCTTACTGGGAGCATGCTGCCTGCCTAACGGGTCGTGCGCCGGACTGACCGCGCTGACCTGCGTGCAGAGTGGCGGCACGTTCGGCGGCGTAGGCACACAATGTGCGACGTTCAGTTGCGCGTCTCCTCAAGCATGCTGCATCGACAACCTGACCTGTACCGACGTGCTTCCGGCTACCTGCGTGAGCCAGGGAGGAACGCCGGGCGGGGCGGGCACACAGTGCGCTTCGTTTAGCTGCGCGCCGCTCGAGGCCTGCTGCATCGACAACGTGACCTGTGTGGACTTGGTCCCGGCAGCCTGTGCGTCCTCTGAGGGTACTCCCGGCGGCCCGGGCACCTCGTGCGACGATTTCGACTGTCAGCCGACCGAGGCCTGTTGCTTCGACGATGGAACGTGCAGCGACCTGCCACAGGCGGACTGCAGAGATGCGGGTGGCACGCCGGGCGGCGCCGAGAGTGCGTGCGCGTCTACGGTCTGTACGACGGCGTGCTGTCGAACGAACGGAAGCTGCGAGGACGTCTCAATCGATGACTGCGACGAGTTGGGGGATGCCCAGGGCATCGGCACCAAGTGCGTCGATACGGATTGCCCGCAGCCGCAGGCCTGTCATCTGCCGCAATGCGAATGCGCCGACCTGCTGCCGGACGACTGCACGGCCGCAGATGGCACCTCGCAGGGACCGGAGACGGATTGTGAATCCTATCCGCCGCCGCAGCCCGACTGCACCATCACCGCCCCTCTGCAGGTTGAGCCTAAGGAAGCGGCCATCGCCTCCGTCCCGGATCAGGGCACCGGTGTGAGATATGTCTGGACCGTGACCGGCGACGGCTACCTGACCAGTGAGCCACCTTTCACGCACGAGATCAGTTTCATGGCCAGCTTGCCGGACGGGCCCGGCCTGATCACGATCTCCGTTACGATCGAAGACGATGAGACTGGCTGCACCTGCACCGATTCGACAGACGTGATTGTTTCGTTCGGTCGCGTCCGGTAGCCCCTGCCGAGTTCGAGACCACAGGATTCGGTGGGACCCCCAATTACTCCACAGAGTCGGCGTCCGACTGGGAAGGCAGCTTCCTGGCGGCACGGGCGATCAGGGTCTGCAAAGAGTGTGCGAAGTCGGCGGCACCAGCCTCTGTGGCCGCCGGTGCGCGCGGGATGCATACCAGGTCCAGGCCTTTCGGCAGTTCGTGCTGGCAGGTTCGGAAGGCCTCCCGAATGCGCCTCCTGACGCGGCTCCGCACCACGGCGGCCCCCAGACGCCGGCCGGTCTTGATACCCAGGCGGGAATGGACTAACTCGTTGCGTGCCACGTACAGCACCAGGAGATGATCGCCGACGCTGCACCGCTCGGCAAAGACTCGCTCGAAGTCTCGCTGTTGCCGCAGGCGCTGATGACGTCGGAATGTGAATCGTACATCCATGAGCAGGCTACTCTCACTCCAGTACAGCCCAAGCACTGCGGCGGGCCTGCAAGCCGCACTTTGCTTCGGACCGGTCGCGCCAATCTAAGCGTATTCGGTGGCCGAGTCGATTGTGCGGCGGTAGAATCTAATTGGCGCGCGCGCGACATGCGCCCGAGAGGAGTCTTGGTCATGATCACGTTCAGGAACCAGGGAGCCAGGGCGGTATCGGCTGCAGTTTGGGTTGGTTCCGTGATGGCGATGCCCGCGCTGGTCGGGGCCCAGATAGACTACCGCACGGGACACGCCAGCAATCGAGTTGGGTCGGGGGGTTTCAATAGCAGGATCGGCAGCCAATTCGTACCTACCGGCAGCAATTTGTACGTAACGGGCAACGTGACCGGCGGCCGCTCATTCCAGGCCTTCTCACCCGTCAGAGACCAATACAGCTTGCGGGTCAGTACGCCGACCGCCCGCTTGTCAGACTTTCGGCGCGACAGCGTGTCGCTGAACGACGTGCTGTCTGGCGCCACCCCGGGCACTGCCATGCCGTACTACTCGCGCGACCGAGTAACCACCAGTCCGGGCACCATGGCCGCGGGGCTGGACAGCTACCGTATTCGCGGGCGGGACTCCTACGGGGTACCCAGGTCCACGCAGCCCTACGGCGCGGTGCGGCCCGGCTCGCCGATCGTGCCGGGCGTGCCGCAGTCGCAGTCGCTATCGCCGGTCACGCCGGGGCAGTTGCGACAGTCCACGGCGTCACTCAGCCCCTTCCTGCAGCCTCTGGACCTGTTCAACCGCACTTACGACCGCACGTATGGTGAGACACAGGCCCTCTACGGCTTCCAGCCGGAGTCATTTGCGATTCCGGTTGATCCGCGCGACCAATTCAGCGAGAGACTGAAGGCGTTTGCCGACGAGCGAGCCGCGCTGAACCCGTTCGCAATCCGGCCTGGGGATGGGGTGCCGGAGTCCGTGGAGGCACCAGGCGATCCGCTCTTGCAGCACCGCGATCTGTTGACCGGCCGCCAGCTCGATCCTGAAACTGAGGTGGCCGGCATCGAAGTGCCCACGGCGCTGCCGGCCAT
>JANQGB010000933.1 GCA_028277545.1 Phycisphaerae bacterium
CGAGGTCGAGTACTTCAGCGCAGAGGGCCGGGGGACGTTCGAGCGTCCCTACGGCTTGGCCTGGCTGCTCCAACTGGCGGCGGAGCTTCGCGAATGGGACGATCCACAGGCCCGGCAATGGGCTGAGGTCATCGCGCCTCTGGAAGATGAAGCGGCACGGCGCTTTCGCGAATGGCTCCCGAAGCTGTCCCACCCGGTCCGTATCGGAACGCACAGCCAGACTGCCTTTGCCCTGGGCCTGGTGCTTGACTGGGCCCGTGGCCGCGGCGACCGACAGATGGCCGATCTCGTCGCCCAGCGAGCCCGCGATTACTATCTGGATGATCGAGGTGCCAGTTTTCGTTTTGAGCCGGGCGGACAGGATTTTCTGTCGCCCATTCTGGCCGAGGCCGACCTAATGAGGCGGATCCTGCCGCCGGCGGAGTTCTCTGCCTGGCTGGGTGCGTTTCTGCCGGAGTTGAGCCAGGACGGCTCAACGGATTGGCTGGCTCCGGCCATCGTGACGGACAAGCGCGACGGACACCTGGTTCACCTGGATGGTCTCAATCTGTCGCGGGCCTGGATGCTCGAGGGGATCGCAGCCGGCCTGCCGCCGGCAGACCCACGAATTGCGGGTCTGCTCGGCGTTGCCCGCCAGCACCGCCACGCAGGTCTGGCGGCCATCACCGGCCAGCACTATGAGGGCGGGCATTGGCTGGGCAGTTTCGCCGTTTACCTGGTTACCCGGCGTGGCCTGTGAGATCGGGGCCAAACCGTGACACCGAGACGCGCGCTGATGACCGGTATGATGATGGTTCAACCGGCCACAAGTCCACCGGTCACTGGCCGCAGCACTTCTTGTATTTTTTGCCGCTGCCGCACGGGCAACGGTCATTTCGGCCCGGAGTGAATGCCTCGCGGTGAATCGTGGTCCCTGACCAGTCATCTCTCGGCTCGACTTTGCGCTTCGGCCGGCGCCGAAACAGGCCTCGTCCCGCGCCTCGTGGTTGCTCCAGAAACATGTCGCAGAACTCGTTGAAGCCTTCCTCACTGTCCAGCTCAAACTCGCGCAACTCGAGCACGGCGGGCTCGTTCTCTTGCCCCGGCCTTATCTCGTCTGGTTCCACTTTCGGCAGCAGATCGATCTTCCCCTCCGACTCGGCATGCGCTTCGAGCAACCGCCAGACCGTTTCACGCACGAGTTCTTGCCTGAGATCCTTCTTCACATGGTGCGCATGGCGGGCGTGCTTGAGGACGGCATGAAAGTGGGGCACGGCCTCTGACGATCGGTCCGAGTTGGCCAGTAGTTGTCCGAACATGGAGTGTGCTTCGATGTCGGTGGGATCGAGTTCGATGGCACGCTCGTAAGCCTCCTGGGCGCCCGTGATGTGGCCAGCGTAATAGTAAAGATTGCCCAGTCGCACCCACAGAAACGCGCGCTCCGGTTCGCGGTCGATCAATGACTTAATATGGACTTCTGCCTCCGTCGCGTACCTGATCGGTCGACCGTCGAATGTGGCGGTGACTCCCGTGATGAGCGGTACGTCTTCCCTCCCGGCCATCGTTCCGGCCATCAGGCCAGTGACGTACATGACGGTATCAGGCGTAAGATCCCACGGCCCACCGGCGTCGCACTGTCGACATCGGAAGTACCCGGTGAATCCAACGGCTTGACTGACGTCCGGACCCGAAGGCTCGGCGACTGTCGGGTCGATGGTGACAGTACCTACGTCGTACCGCCCAGACACTCCGCACACGCCGCAGATCAATGACAGAGGCTTGTCGACGCGCGGCGCCTCGCCAACATGCCGGTAATCTGGCCATGGGCTGTGACGGGGGAGCAGCGAGCGACGTGGCTTCGTCTTCCGTGACATACGAGGCCCTCCGTGTGTACATTCATGACAGTCAGGCGCTAACCATACCATCCCCTTGTTGCTGGTGCCACGGTGAGAATCGCACCTTACTGGGGACGCGATGCTGGCCGCGACTGTCGAAGCCTGTGAGATGTCTTCGGCAGGGCGGTAAGTCACAGCCGGCGCGACGTGGTTCGCAGCTCGCAAGTAACGAATGCGGATGATCTTCCGAGCGGCTTCGTCCCGGCCGGGACCGCCATTGATCAGATTTACTCACGGCGCAAGGGGCGCCAGGAACACGTCGTAGCTCGCCCTGGTTGCGGCGCGCTTCCCGCGACGGCGCCCGGCCGCCTCAGCCACCAGCATGGCCCTCCGTCTCAGAGCAGCCAGAATGCCATGAGTTGGCGGACAACGTCGCCTCCCAGATTGGCTGTTGCGTCCGGCGCGGCGTTCGTTGTCTCAGTCGTACAGCCGGCGGCGAATACGATTGTGCACAAACCAGTGAGGGCGCATGTCGCGCGTATGAGCCTTGTCATCACTGTATTTCCCCCGAAAGCGAGTTCTCGGAACCGGCCTGTGCGGAGCCTGACGCCGGTGAGTCGGCCGTCGGCCACGTGCCAAGAGGCGTGCCGACTACCAGTTCCAGTCTGGTGAGCGCCTCGCTCGCCGCAAGTTGGGAATCGACATGGTCGCGACTTGCCCCGAGCAGCACACGCTGGGCTTCAAGAAGCGCCAGAATGCTCGCTTGGCCCGCCGAATAGGAGATCGTGGCGAACTCCAGATTACGTTCCGCCTGGGGAACCAGTTCATCGTGGTAGAAGGCAGTGTTGCCCAGTGCGGTATGGGCCTGCTCTCCCGCAATGCGAATGTCCTGCGCGATCTGGATGAGCACGGCTTCGTAGGCCTTCAGCTCCTGCTGATAGAGGTATCGTGCCTTGGCGATCTGAGCCTGGTTCTGATCGAACAGCGGCAGTGTCAGCGACAGGGACGGGCCCAGGATGGTGTCGATTTCCTGACTGCGAGCAGCTTGGCGCTGTCCGCGGGATTCAATGTCCGGAACTGTGGGCGACCCGCTGCGGATGGAATCGCGGACAAAGTCCGCACCTATTTTACGCCCAGGCGTAGCGCGCCGTTCGCCGCGTTCAAACGCGAGTCCAAGCGTCAGATCGGACAGAATCTTCCGTTCTTCAAGACCCACGTCGGCCAGGCGTGCCTG
>JANQGB010000957.1 GCA_028277545.1 Phycisphaerae bacterium
CCAGCGCCCCGTTCTCAGCCAGCATGTTCAGCACCTCGCGGCTGCCCGGCGCAATGGCGAATTCGATACGCGGATCGATGCGCTGTCCCTTGAGGACCCGAGCAACCATCATCAGGTCGGTGTAGCTTGAGTTGGTGCAACTGCCCACCGCAATCTGACCAACGGGCTGGCCGGCCAGTTCGCGAATCGACTTGATATTGTCGGGCGACGACGGACAGGCCGCCAGAGGTTCGAGCTGCGCCAGATCGATCTCGATCACCCGATCATACTCGGCATCCGGGTCGGCCTGGAGAGCTTGATAGGCGTCTGCGCGATTCTGCGCGGCGAGGAATTCCCGCGTCTGATCGTCACTGCCGAACACGCTGGTCGTTACGCCCAGTTCAGCGCCCATGTTGGTGATGGTCGCTCTCTGCGGAACGGTCAGACTCTGGACCCCATCGCCAAAATACTCGACGACCCAACCGACGTTGCCCTTGGTGGACAGAATGCTGAGCAATTTGAGAATGACATCCTTGGCCGCGACCCAGTCACCAAGGGCGCCGGTCAGTTTCACGCCGAGCACCTTGGGGCACCGGGTATAGAACGGCCCGCCGGCCATGGCGACCGCCACGTCGAGCCCGCCGGCGCCGATCGCGATCATGCCGATTCCGCCGCCGGTCGGCGTGTGCGAATCGCTGCCCAACAGAGTCGCGCCGGGCTTGCCGAACCGCTCCAGATGCACCTGATGGCAGATCCCGTTGCCGGGGCGGGAATGGTAGACGCCGCTCTTGGCCGCGATGCTCTGCAGGTACAGGTGGTCGTTGTGGTTCTCCGGGCCGAAACCCGCCATGTTGTGGTCGATATAGCTGACGGACAGATCCGTCTTAACGCGCGGCACACCCATCGATTCGAACAACAGGAACGCTGTCGTACCAGTCGCATCCTGTGTCAGCGTCTGGTCGATCCGCAGGCCGATCTGCTCGCCGGCTTTCAGCGTGCCTTCGACCAAGTGCGACTCCAGTATCTTGTAGATCAGTGTCTTGCCCAATGCCTTAGCTCCTGAGAAGAATCCAAAGCGAATACTGTACCAGAAACTGCTTGGAAATTCAAATTCCTGGCAAGTTTGCGCAGCTCTCCCGAGCCAGGCGCCTCCACAGGCCCCTGGGGCAAGACAAATGCGGCGGCCCCGCGCTCCGCCGCGCGGAGCCGCCTATTGAAGAAAAGGTAACCCTCAAGCCCAAACGCCACAGTCGACACCGTCGGCGGGCGATAATCACTCGCCCTGAACGGCGGCAGCCGCGTGGCGTAACCTGCCCACTAACGCCCCCATTTCTCCGGCTCATGCACGAGCACGGAATCCTTACGGTTGGCGGGCTCAACCGCCGAGCGGCCAATGACAGGCCGCACACCCAGAGCCGAACCTTTGCCGGCAGTCGAGTTCGAAATCGTGTAGATATTGTCCTCCTCAAGCGAACATGTCGAACGCCGCTCGAAGCTGACATGACTGTCCAGAAACAGGACGTTTTGGCCCTCGCCCTGATGGGCAATGGCGTTGCCCTTGAGGGCCGATTCGGTGGTCCCGTTGTAGGAACCCGTATCCGGCTGGAAATCGGTCCAGTCCTGGTCGACCGGCTCACCGGCCGGGCTGGCCTGCCAGGGGTTCCGGTCGGCCGCGACCGCCAGAGCCGGCTCGCTCGACGTCGTCAGAGCGTATTGGCCGAACGGGATGTGGTAGGAGTAACTGCAGTTGTCCCAGGGATCGGCACCGAAGTCCCAGGCATCGATCAACTCGATGTTCGCCGGGGCCGCCGGTTCGTCAGCCAGACTGAACTCGCTGGTCCCGGTGTCACCCTTGCACAGAAACGACTGGGGCGTCACCTCGGCGTACTTGACCAATAGGTAGAAGCACGAAGTAATCGTCGCGCGACCCCCTTCGTCACGGCCGCCGCCCCCGCCATAGGCGCCCTGACGGTCCAGGGCGTCCCAGGTGACAGGTCCCCATTCGGCCTTCTTGCCCCCGGCGCGGGGCAGTTCGTCGTCATAATCGTTGGCGTAGATCAGCATGGCCTTGCCGATTCCCGCCAGGTTTGTCCCGCAGGTGAGCCGGAAGGCCAACTGCCGGACGCGGGCCAGAGCGGGCATGAGAATGCCCATCAGTAGAGCGATGATCGCGATGACGACCAGCAACTCAACCAGTGTGAAGCCTTTGCGTTTCATGATAATTCTCCTTCCA
>JANQGB010001005.1 GCA_028277545.1 Phycisphaerae bacterium
GCGGCGGCACGATCGCCAGATCGCTGATAACAGCTCCTTCTCCAGTCGTTCTTGCGAAGAGGACTATGAACTTGTCGGGCAGTGGGGCGGTGCCAGCTATGCGGTGGCCGTCGATGGCGACCTCGCGTATATCGGAATAGGTCCCCGACTGATGGTGCTTGACATATCCGAGCCGTCCGCACCTGCGCTTGTCGGGCAGAGTGCTCTGCTGCAGTGGCTAGTGGCGGACGTGGCTGTGGTGGGTGACTACGTCCTGGCGACGCACGGCAGCGCAGGTTTGCAGGTGTACGACGTTCAGGACCCGACTACGCCGGTCTGGGCCGGTGGGTACGACACAAGTGGCTCCGCCTTGGGTCTGGCTGTCGCTGGGGATCATGCCTTCGTGGCGGTTTCCGGCGACGGGGTGCAGGTCTTCGACATCGGCAGCCCCACCGAGCCTGCCCTCGTCGGAGTGTACGGGGATTGCGCCAATCCCCGTGACGTAGCCGTCGCGGGCGATTATGCCTACGTGCTCTGTGACCATCACGGTATGCGGATTCTCGATATATCCGAGCCGGCCGCGCCGTCTTCGGTAAGCGACTACGACCCGGGACAAAGCACGTCAAGTGTGACTGGATCCGGTGATCACGCGTATCTGGTGGGTACCGATCTCGGGCTACAGGTGGTCGACGTCGCAGACCCCTTGGCCCCCTTTTGGGCTGGTGAGTGTGAGACCGTCGCGTATGCCCGTGATGTGACGATCGCGGGTGGCTACGCTTACGTGGCAGATGACTGGGCCGGCCTGCAAGTATTCGACATCGCGGACCCCACCACACCGTCATGGGTAGGTGGCGTGAACACCAGTGGCTCAGCTTTGGGCGTTGTGGTTTCGGGGGAGTATGCCTTCGTTGCTGACTACAGCGCGGGCCTGCAAGTGATAAAGATCACTGAGCCCTCCTCGCCGGTGTGCGTGGGTGGATACGAAACAGGCGGGGCGGCCCTGCGCGTGGACGTTTTGGGGGATACCGCCTACGTGGGCGCGGAGGATGTTGGCTTCCGAACGGTCAACATCTCGAATCCCGAGTCCCCGGTATGGCAAGGTGCGTACGACTTCGACAGCGCGAGCCGCGACGTGACCGTGGCAGGTGATCACGCATATATCGCCGATCCGGCTGGCGGGTTGCAGATTCTGAATGTCTCGGATCCTAGCGCCCCGGCCTTGGAGAGCCGCGTAACCACCAGCGGCTATCCCTTAAGTGTGACGGTTGCGGGCACTCACGCCTACCTCGGTGCCTTCGGCTGTGGCCTTCAGATCATCAACGTGGCGGACACCGGCTCGCCATTCTGGGAAGGCGGATACGATAGCGTAATGCTTGCTTGGGATGTGGCCGTCGCGGGCGATCGAGCCTACGTCGCCGATCGCTACGACGGTCTTAAGATAATCGACGTCTCCGATCCAGCAGCACCGTTCTGGCTCGGCAGTTACAGTCCTGGCGGCGGATTAATGGGTGTGGCGGTTGCGGGAGACTATGCTTACGTGGGTGGCTACTTCCTGATGGTCATAAACGTCGAGAATCCCGCTGCACCGTTCAAGGAGGCTATAACACACACGGGCGGCTGGGTGATGGACGTGTTGATCTCGGGGAACCAGGCCTACCTGGCTGCTGGCGGCCGCGGATTGCAGGTATTCGACATCTCAGAACCTTCTGCGCCGCTTGCCGTCGGCGAGTATGACACGCCTGGAACAGCGCATGGCGTGGCCGTTGCCGGGGATTACGTCTATGTGGCCGATGGGGGCGGTGGGCTGGTTATTCTGCGCCGTATTCCTCAGCCGCCTGCTGGCTCGCCGGACATGGACAAAGATGGCGACGTCGATCTCGACGACTTCGGTCTGTTCGCCGCCTGCCTGTCCGGGCCGGTCGCGCCATACGCCGACGACTGCGGCCAGGCCAACCTGCACGCAGACTGGCATGTTGATCTCGAGGACTATGCCGTGTTCCAGCGGGCCTTCACCGGCCCGAGTGACTAACAGTACTGCGCAAGAGTCTTCGTACCGCAGGCTTCCAGCCTGCAGAATTGCGATACCGATGCAGGCAAAATGCCTGCGGTACGAAGGAGTGACGCCTTTGCGCTGTAATGTCAACGCCGGTTCTTCTTGCATCGCATCGACGAGAAAGCTTGATTGCCTGAGATGGCGTCCTGCACGGATGGACTGGGGACCGTCGCAGAACAGAACCCGGTGCGGTGTCTCCGAGTTTCCGGCTTTCTCAATCGACGCGTTCAGGCTGCGTCGTCGACATTCGAGCGACCGCGCGAACTGAAGTTCGCGGCTCGTAAAGGTCCAGCAGTTTTGGGGCGCCATACTGGCCGCAAGTCTCACCCGTATTTGTCCACATTCTGCCGGAGAACGTCACGACCGGCTGACTGCAGTCCTGGCGCCTGGGCATGTTCACAAGGCGACCAGGTCATAGACTACCGTCCTGGCGCCTGGCATGTTCACAAGGCGGCCAAATCATAATCGACGCGAGGGCACGCGATCCGCTATCACGGTGGGAATCCGCTTGCCTGCTGCATCGTGAAACGCGACAATCAGGTCTGAAATTCGCTATTCGACTTTAGTCTGTTCGTCAGTGGACTGCGCATTAAACGCGCCGGACGGCGCTGGTGGGATGCAGATGCTCTGCTGCCGTTGCGGCCAGTCCGGCTGAAGGGACGAAACGATGACACCCGAGCAGTACGAACGTGTACGCGAGATATTCCTGGCGGTCCGCGACAAGGGTGCTGGAGAACGAACTTCCTACCTCGACGAGGCCTGCGGTCCGGACGAAGTGGTTCGTCGTGAGGTGGAGTCGCTGCTGGCCAGTGACGAGAGGGCCGAGACATTCCTGAGAACGCCGGTGCTGGGCACCGGCTTCGCCGTTGATGATCCGCAGAGGTTGGCGCAGGGTGAGGCTGGGGCACCCTCCGGGGGTCGGCAAGAGGGCGGGGCCGCGGCGGGCCCGGCGACGTCACCGCCCGAGCGCCTGGGGCAGTACAAGATCCTCGGCGTGCTTGGAGAGGGCGGCATGGGCGTCGTCTATCGTGCCGAACAGGACCGCCCTCGCCGGACGGTCGCCCTCAAGGTGATCAAGCCGGGCATCGAGTCGCCTGAGACGCTGAAGCGCTTCGAACAGGAAGGCCAAGTGCTCGGCCGGCTGCAGCATCCCGGTATCGCCCAGGTTTTCGAGGCGGGCACCACCGACTCCGGGCACGGGCCGCAGCCGTTCTTCGCCATGGAACTGGTGCGGGGCAAGCTGCTCCTCGAACACGTCAGGGATCACCGGCTGGGTATCGAGGCCCGGCTTGAACTGGTCGCCAAAGTGTGTGAGGCGGTCCACCATGCCCATCAGAAGGGCGTGATTCACCGAGACCTGAAGCCTGGCAACATCCTGGTCGACGCCTCGGGCCAGCCAAAGGTCCTCGATTTTGGCGTGGCCCGGGCCACCGACGCCGACGTCCGAGCGGTGACCCTCCAGACCGCCGTTGGCCAGTTGGTGGGCACGCTGGCCTACATGAGTCCGGAGCAGGTCGAGGGCGATCCGCACGATCTCGACACGCGATCGGATGTCTACTCCCTAGGCGCCATCTGTTACGAACTGCTGACCGGCCGGATTCCCATTGACGTGAGGACCAAGAGCGTTCCGCAAGCCGCCCGGGCCATCGTCGAGGATGAGCCGACGCAACTGTGCTC
Organism: Phycisphaerae bacterium; assembly: GCA_028277545.1. Classification (GTDB taxonomy): domain Bacteria; phylum Planctomycetota; class Phycisphaerae; order UBA1845; family UBA1845; genus JANQGB01. The sequence continues at coordinate 3,710 of JANQGB010001005.1, forward strand.
GATAAACCGCACCTTTCGCGGCGACGTCGAGACCATTGTTGCCAAGGCACTGGAGAAGGATCGCAATCATCGCTACCAGTCGGCGTCGGACTTTGCAGACGACATCCGGCGGTACTTGTCGCATCAACCGATCGCTGCCCGCCCGGCCACCACCGTCTATCAACTGCGCAAGTTCGCCCGGCGCAATCGACCGTTGGTGGTCGGCGTCGTGGGGATCTTCTTCGCCCTGGCGGCCGGCACGGTGGTTAGCGCGATGCTGGCCAGCCGGGCGCTCGCCGCGGAGGAACTGGCGCGTCAACGGCTGGATGAGGCCGAGGATGCCCGCGATCTGGCAGAGCAGCGACAGGCCGCTGCGCTGACCGAGACAGCCCGGGCCACCGCGGTCAACGACTTCCTGCTTCGTATGCTGGGGCACGTCAGCCCCGAAGTGGCCATGGGCCGCGACGTCTCGCTGCTGCGGACCGTACTGGACGCCGCAGCGACCGACATCAAGACCGACCTGGCGAAGTACCCGGAGGTGCGGGCCAGCCTTCACGACATCATCGGCAGTGTCTACCGGAACATCAGTGTCTACCAGGAGGCGGAGAGGCACCTGGCGGCCGCCTACGCGCTGCGCCTGGAGCATCTGGGAGAGGAGCACGCTGACACGTTGGCTACTCTGCGCGGGCTGGCTCAGGCCGTGTGGGACCAGGGCGATCTGGCCGAGGCGGAACAGATGTACGACGACGTGGTCGCAAGGTCCGCAGCCACACTGGGCGATACGCATCGCGCTACCCTCATGGCACGCTATAGCCGCATTGGTGTGATCAAGGACAGCGGACGCGTGGACCAGGCCGAAGAGGAACTCCGCGAGGTGGTGACGGCCATGCAGCAGCACCTCGACAAGCAGGACGACGCCCTCCTGAATGCCACGAACGGGCTGGCCATGATGTCGTTCGACCGTGAGCGGTTTGAGGGGGCGGAGCGGCTGCTCCGTGCGGTCGTGGCAGGCTGGACCGAGGCCCACGGACCTCGCCACCCCAAACGCATGCGGGCGCTGCGCAACCTGGCCGTGGTCGTGCAGGGCAGCGGCCAACTCGAGGAAGCGGTTTCGTTGTTGCACGAGTTGCTCGACCTCCACATCGAGGTCTTCGGCGAAGATCACCACGACACCATACAGAGCAGAATCAACCTGGCCAGCGTGCTTCGAGAGCACGGCCAACTGCAGGCGTCCGAGCAATTCGCCACCGGGGCTCTCGAACAGGCGACTCGTGTGCTGGGCCCGGAGCACCCGGATACTGCCAAGGTGACGCTCCACCTTGGCATCGTATTGCGCATGCAAGACAAGCTGGACGAAGCCAGGCCACATCTGGAGAACAGCGTTGCACTGAATCAGGCGCTGTACGGCGCCGAGGACTCGCGGACGCTCAACGCGCTGTCCAGCCTGGCCGGGCTCCTCTATGAGCAGCGCGACCTGGAAGAGGCCGAGAGTATCATGCGCCGTGTGGTGGCCGGCTTACGTGCAGCCCGCGGCGAAAGCAACTTCTCGACCTTGGCGGCCAGGAACAACCTCGGAGCGCTGCTCATTGAGCGTGGCAAACTCGACGAAGCGGCGGAGACCCTGAAGGAGGTGATTGAGCTGGTTGATCAGTCCGCTCCGCCCGGCCACTGGTTCAGGTGGACCACGCGTGCTTCCTACGGCGATTGCTTGACTGCCATGGAGCGGTTCGATGATGCGGAACGCGAGCTGCTCGAAGCTTTCAACAAGCTGAATGAGTCCATGGGCCGCCAGCACCATCGTACCCGTGGTGCCGCCACGAAACTCGTTAACCTGTACAAGGCCTGGGGACGCCCGGAACGGGCGGCCATGTACGCCGACCCGTCCACTACTCAGCCGGTGGGCTCGGCACCGTAGCCGCAGCTCCACTTGACCAGTTGATCGACTTGACCCACGTGATGTCGCCGGCGCGTGATGACAAGCGAGAAGGAGCGAACAGACGGGGCGGCGGCCCGTCACAGCCCGCCGTCCCGCACATGTCGTGCCGCCAGACGACACCGACGCCTCGCCAGCAATGATGTCAAGGGCGACTGGTCCGCGCCGCTGTTATCACTCCTCCAGCGTACATTCGGCTGAGCAGCCGTCGCCGTCCTCGTTGTTGCCGTCGTCGCACTCCTCGTCGGGATCCAGGATGCCGTCACCGCAGAAGGGCTCGATGGTGCACTCGGCTGAGCAGCCGTCGCCGTCATCATTGTTGCCATCGTCGCACTCCTCTTCGGGATCCAGGGTGCCATCGCCACAGAAGGGCTCGATGAAGCACTCGGCTGAGCAGCCGTCGCCGTCATCGTTGTTGCCGTCGTCGCACTCTTCTTCGGGATCCAAAATGCCGTCGCCGCAGAAGGGCTCGATGAAGCACTCGGCGGAGCAGCCGTCTCCGTCCTCGTTGTTGCCGTCGTCGCACTCCTCCTCGGGATCCAGAATGCCGTCGCCGCAGAAGGGCTCGATGAGGCACTCGGCGGAGCAGCCGTCTCCGTCTTCGTTGTTGCCGTCGTCGCATTCTTCGTGCGGGCCGAGCAGGCCATCGCCACAGAGATATTCATAGATGCATTCGGCTGAGCAGCCGTCGCCGTCTTCGTTGTTTCCGTCGTCGCATTCCTCGTCCGGGTCAAGCGTGCCGTCACCGCAGAGAGTCGGCTCAGGTGGTGGGTCGCCGGCCCCGCCGGTGTCCCCAGCGGCGCCGCCACCGCCACCACCGCCGGCCGGGGGCACGGTTGTCCCGGCGGCGTCCGATTCGTCTCCGGAGTCGTCTTCGTCGGACTCGGCCAATGCAGGCAGTTCGTCATCGACCGCTGCCTCCACGGCCACCGTCACCTGGTCCGTATCCCAGAGGCCGGAAGTCTGGTCAGTCACGGTAAGCTCGAACCGCAGCAGGGTGCGTAGCTGCACATCTGGCGCGATGAACGAGGGTCTGGCGGGGTCCGTGGTGTCCAGCGACACTTCGAGATCGGCTGGCTCGGTCTGGACCCAGGTGTAGGTTAACGCAGCGCCCGCCGGCCCAGTGCTGTGAGAACCGTCGAGTGTGGTTTCGGTGCCCGCGGTAACAACCTGGTAGTCGCCGGCATCCGCGACCGGTGGGGGCACGTAGTCTTCCGGTACCACTTCCACGTCCAGGTAGTCGTTCCCCGAGTGCCGGTCACCGTCGGGGTTCTCGGCGTAAACCAGGAGGTAGAACCGGAAGGTAACAGGCTGGTCGCCGATCTCCGGTGCCGTAAACGTGGCCACCGGAGTCTCAGCGCCATCCAGGCTCACCCTCGGCTCGCCGGACATGGGTACCTGTTGCCAGAGATAGCTGACCAGCGGCCCGCCGTCGAAGTCGTGACTGCCCGATGCATCCAGCGTCACCAGCTCACCCTCGGTGACGCTCTGGTCAGGGCCGGCGACTGCGGTCGGCCTGGCTGCCTCGATGGTCAAGTTGCGGCGCAGACCGGCGTAGTTATCGTGGTCGTCGGTGACGAGCAGGTGGAGTTGGTAGCGGAAGTCGCCCCTCAACTGTGGGGCGTGGACGGTGACTACCGCGGACTCCGGGTCATCCAGGACTATGTCCGGGATATCGTCGCGGCGCAGACCTGGCGACAGCGACGTCTTGGAGAGGACCTGCCAGCGAAAGGTCAAAGGGTCGCCTTCCGGATCACTGCTGGCCGAGGCGTCCAGCGTTATCATCGAGCCACCACGCTGAACCAGATACTCCAGATCCTCGATTCGGGCGATGGGCGGCTGGTTCTGTGGTTCTTCGCTCTCGGGGCAGGCCGTGTCGTCGCCAGAGAACTCGCCTCCGTCAAGCTCACACGTCGTCCTGTAGCGATGGTCTTCGCAGGTCCCGTCCGGAAGGACACACGCTCCCGTCGCAAAGTAGCCTTCGTAAGCAGGCAGCGAGCTAGACGTTGGCCAGGAGTCAAACGACTCGCAGCCACCCATGAGCAGCAGGCTGCCGGCCAACGCGGACAACACGCGGGACACCGGTCGCCGCGCTGCGTGCGCGGAGCCACCGCCTGCGTGCCGGGGCGTAGATGGCAGAACGGCCCCTTCATCATGCATACGTCCACAGAAGCCGGTGCCTGCCGGCGGCGGCCACAGCAGGCTCCGGACGCCTGCTGTCGATCCGTGGTGAGAACCTGTCTGAGCCGAAGAAGCGTCCATGGTTGCCCTCCCCGTTGTCTGGCTGGTTTGCCCAGAATGACCAAACTGCTGGCGAACAGACCGGGAGCGATGTGCGTCGGCGCCATGTCGTCGCACGTGCAGGCCTGATACGCTGTTCGTCCAGTTGACCCCCTTGCGACCGGCCTCCGCTGGTAGCGGCCCAACCCTGCCGGTGCCATTTGAAGCGTCCAATATAAGTCGATTTAAAGCAAACAAACCTGCCGTTTTTCTGGACTTTCTCCGGTCTTAGGCGATTGAGGGCTGAGAAGGCTTGGCCGCGGGCGGACCTTGCGCGCAAGAAGGCGGGTCGAAGGAGTCCCTTCGACCCGCCGTGTCAGAGCAGTTTATGGCCAGGCAGAGGCCAGCGCCGTGTTCTCGCTATTACCCGAGCAGCGAGAGGATCTGGCTGGCCTGCTGGTTGGCCAGACCCAGCAGCGAGATGCCCGAGTTCAGCAGCACGCTCTGGCGGTTGAGTTCCGCCGAGGCAGTGGCGTAATCGGTTTCCGCGATCACGCTGCGGGCATCGGACAGCCCCGCCTTGGTGGCGTGGAGGCTGTTGATCGAGGTCTGCACCTGGAACTTCTGGAAACCTCCGATCCGCCCCCGGGCGGTGGCGACGTCGTTGATGGCTCTCTTGACGACGTTGAGGGCCTTGGTCGTGTCGGTGTTCAGGTCGGCTGCGCCACCTGCCTGGAGTTCGCGCAGGAACCCGCCCGAGTCGCCGCCGCCGAGAGCATGGCTGGCCAGCGAATCGATGCCGATTGTCGCCTTGGTGGTTGCATCGGTTCCCAACTGGAATGTAGCGCCGCCCTGGGATTGGACGGTGAATGCCTCAGCACCGCCGGCGGTGTTGTATGTACTGGTCAGGCTGAAGCTCAGACTGAGCCCGTTAGCACTGTAGTTGACGTCGAGGCCGTCCACGCCAGCGGATGTACCGTTCACCAGCACGGTTGCGTCGACGCCGACATCGCGCGAGATGTTGTTCATGGTCGCGCCGCCGTTGATGTAACCTCCGGAAAGCACCGAGACACTGACAAACTCGTCGCTCCCGTAGGAGGTGGAGTTGAGACCGATGGCGCTGGTTGCGCCGGTGGCGCTGACGCCGGTCATGTCTTTGGAGTTGTTGATGGCGGTGACGACTTCGGCCTGCGTGGCACCGCTGGCGATAGTGATGGTGGCCGTGCCCAGCGACCCGGTGACCGCCATAGTGGTGGCACCAGACGCCGTGTTGGACGCTCCGTACGTGCCCAGGCTGGCCGACGCGGTTTCGGCCGAAGCGGTGACGTTAACCGTGACCGAGGTGTTGCTGCTGCCGTTGGCCCGGGAGAAGACCCGCAGATTGCTGACCTTGGTGGTATCAACGCCGGTCGTACGGATGGAGAGATTTCCGTCGATCAGCTTCTTTCCGTTGAAGCTCGTCGTGTTGACGATTCGGTCGATGGAGGAGATCGCCGAATCGATCTGGGCCTGGTTGGCGGCCTTCTCGCTGGCCGACAGGCCCGCCTCACTGCTGGAGGCCATTACCAGAGACTCGACCTCGCTCAGCAGGCTGCTGATCTCGCCGAGTGCCCCGTCGGCGACGTTCAGCATGGCGTCGGCCCGCTGGTTGTTGTCCAACGCGGAGTTGACCGAGGTGAGCTCCGCGTCCAGGGACGTCATGGCGATCAACCCGGCAGGGTCGTCGGAGCCCTTGTTGATTCTCAGACCGGTGGATAATTGCGTTAGGACGTTGGACTGGTTGGTGGAGGTGCGAGTTACGATGTTGAGGAGGTTCATTGTGTTGGAGTTTGTGATTGTCAGACCCATGCGTTGACCTTTCTTGCCGGCGAAAGCGAATTTGGGGAACAGAACGAAAACCTACACGCCGTCAAAGCTAGGATATAAATGGGCGGTGCAAGCAAAAACGCGCCTCAGGAACGGGAATCCCCTGCAGCGAGCCGGAAAGCTGGTTTTGTGTCGTTTTATGCGGACCGGCGGAAGGTCCGCTTTGCGGGGTTCGCCCGCACTAAGTGACCCGAGATGGCACTATGGTGGCGGACCGGAAAGTCAGTTCGGTCTCGGCAGAAGCTTATCGGCCAGCAGCGGCCGGCGACCCATAACGTGCGAGAGGTGGTAGTTGAGCAGGTCCAGTGCCGCGGTGCAGGCCTCGGGCGGGGCGGCGTCGTGCCCGCGGAGCCAGCGTAAGACCTCCGTGCGCAACTGGCGTTTCTCGATGTGGGCGGGCTCGCAGTCGCGGCACAACGGGCCGCCTTCAAAAGAGGAGAAGAACAGAGTGCCTTCTGGAGCGTGGTTTCCGATTGGGCGGCTGCACCCGACACATCTCTCAAACTGGGGAGCCAGCCCGGCCTCAGTCAACAGCCGGCTGATGAACGCCACCAGTGCCGGCAACGGGCGCTCGACGTCGGCGAGCTGACCCAGCAGGTCAACCAGGGAGTCGTACAGCCCGGGATGGGCATCCCAATCCTCGGTCATGCCCGCGGTGACCTCGGCGGCGTATTGGGCGGCGTACATACCCGGCAACGATTGCCGCAAGCCGGCGAAGTAACGCACCTGTTTCCACTCGGTGAGCGTGGCCAACGCGTCGCCCCGGCCTGCGCGGTGTGAGAGGCTCACGGTGCCGACGTCGAGCAGATCGATGGCGGCGGCATAGCGCGTTCTGGTTGAGCGCTTGATGCCCTTGGCGATGGCCCGGGCCTTGCCGTGCAGGCGAGTGAACAGCACCAGGACCTGAGAGGTCTCGGAGTAGTCCAGGCGCTTGAGCACAACTGCTTCGTCACTGACCAGGGGCATACCCACATGTTACGTGAAGACGCGGCTCTTGACACCACCAGTTTGCCACGCGGGACTGTCGGCCAGGTAGCGGAGGCGCGAGGTCGGCGAATGTGCGGACGCCCCCATTTGTGGCCAGGAGCCTGGGCTCTCGTGCGGTTCAGTCCAGGCTGGTGGATTGGCGGCGGCGGTGAGTGCGGTACCGCGTCGCGTCAGCGGCGACGACGTCCGAAAGTCCCTGCCATCAGCCAGCGTCCGGACAGTCATTGGCCGAAGCACACGGTTCAGGCCCGCGCGCCCTGGAATCCGGGCCGCTGTTTGGCTACGCTAGAGTATTATGGGTTTGTAGATCGGGCAGAGTCTGGAGGAGGAAGGAAGATGGTGCGTGGTCTGATCGCCCTGGTGGCAGCCGGCCTGTTTGCGATTCCATCAAGCGGGGCACCTTTTGACGTGCCCATCGATACCGGCCAGTCGACGCTGACCTTTCAGCTCTGCATCGCCGGATCATGTGACAGCGATTCGTCGCAGGTCGCCGGTACGGTGGCTATCGAGTTGGATTCGGTCGACGACCCGGGCCTACTGTGGTTGCACGACTTCGATCTGCAACTGACCGAGGACCTGCAGGTGTCCATAAGCTGGGGGCCCTTTGGCAGCTTCTCAGCGAGCGCGACGGGCGTCGCCATGACCTATGCCCAACCAGGCCTGCCGATGGGGCCGGCCATTGTCAGCGCGAGCAGCTTCGCCTTGACCGACGTGCCCGCCGATGGCGAGGGCGCGTTGACCTACACCGCCTCGGGCATTCCCTGCTTCGCCCTGGAGGCTGCCAGCATACCCTGCAGCGACACGCGCTACCTGGAGGACGAGGGCACTCAGGCGGCAGACGAGTTCAGCGGCACCGTGACTTCTGTCTCGCGCGTTGTCTCGCTGGTCAGCAACATCGACGTGACCGCGCCGCTGGATGAGGAGAACCCCGACCTGGGCACGATCCGCGTCTTCGGCACGGTTCGCGGCGAAGTCTTCGTGCCCTTGCCGGAGCCGGGCGACATCGATCAGGATGGTGACGTGGATCTGGCGGACCACGCACTGTTTGCCGGATGTCTGAGCGGTCCCAACGTCTCTACTGTACCGGCCGGCTGCAGCGCATCAGACTTTGAGGCGGCGGACCTGGACGACGACAGCGACGTTGACCTCGGGGACCACGGGCTCTTTGCTGCATACTTCACCGGCTAGAGATGACTTCGGTTTGTGGCCGGCGTGGCGTCTGCCGCATTCTTCGTCGCACGAGCGGGGTGGTCGTGCCAGATGTTATTCACACAGGCAAGATGCCTGTGCCACATTTTGCTCACACAGGCCGGATGCCTGTGCCACACTTTGTTCACACAGGCAGGATGCCTGTGCCACAGGTTGCTCACGCGGGTAGTATGACGCTATCACAGAAAGCGAGCGACGGCTCAGCTCAGTTTGCCCGCCAGCAAGTCCGGCAGTTGGTCCGGTTCGCGCCGGATGCCCAGGTAGAACGGGCCGAATTCTGCGAACAGGGCGCTGGCCGGGTCGAACCGCATTTCGTAGATCAGCTTCTTGAAGGGTAACATCGAGTTGGCGTGCAGACTGACGCCCCATTCCCAATCGTCCAGCCCGACTGAGCCGCCGATGATCTGCTTGACTTCGCGATGGTACTTGTGCCCGATCCGGCCGTGTCCGCGCATCATCTTCCTGCGCTCGTCCATGGACAGGGAGTACCAGTTGACCTGCTCCCCACGTCGCTTGTTCATGGGGTAGAAGCAGATGTAGTCATGATCCGGAATGCTGCAGTAGAGCCGATCCTTGACACGGGCCTTCTGCTCCTCCATCTGCTGGGCGAAGGCGTCGTCGAAATGGGCCGAGCCCGGTCTGATGCCCTGGTCCGCCAGCCGCTTGTGGGCGATGCCGGTCAGTTCGTAGAGGCTAACCTCGATGACGGACAAGAACGAGTAGGAGGGGATCAGGTAGTCGAAGAGCTGAAGCCCGCGCAGTGCCAGTTCCATGCGGTTGAGATCGTCGGGGGTGGGGCGGTAATGGACGAACATCAGGTCGCCTTTTTGCGTGACCACGCTGTAGGCGGCGCTGTCGCCTTCGGATCCGGCCGCCTCGCGCAGCCAGTTCGACGCCTCCCGGGCGAGATCGCCTCGAGTGTCCGGGCTTGTCTCCCGCAACCGCGCCCAGTCCACCGCGTAGACTTCGTGCAGGACGTACCATCCTTCGAGCGTCTGTGGCACTTCCAGATCCTGGTTTTCCGCCATGAGACGTGCTCCTCTCGATGTTTTCGTACTCGCCTACGGCCCGAGAGTATTGGAACCGTTCGCTCCGCCGTCGTCCAGCGCCGGGCGGCGCCCCTGGCGTGCTCGACGCTGTCGGGGTGCCCCGACTCTGGGTGTGTCGCCCGCACCCGGCAGCGAGCACCGCTGCGTGGCGTCAGGGGGGCAACCGTGCCTAGATAAACACGCTCTCCAGGCCGAAGTTGGCTGTCAGGATGACGTAGAACAACAGAAACAGGCCGAAAACGAAACCGAGGAAATCCATCGGGAAGCTCCGGTTGGTCTGGCGATGATGGCCGCTACGTGGCGGCGCTGGTTCGTCGCTTAGTCGTGTCTCAAGACAGGCGGTCTGCGGCCTCGTCAAGGTCCTTGCATACCTCAAACCACGCGTCCAGTTGAGTGACTTCGAAGACGCTCTGCACGAACTTGGAGGGCGCCACCAGGACCAGCCGTCCCTGGCTCAGGCGGGCGCGGGTCCCCAATCCTATCAGGGCGTTGAGTCCACTGGAATTGATGTAGGAGACTTCGTCGAGCACCAGCGCCAGGCCTGCGCCTGCCTCCGCTACCAGTGGCTGAAGCTCGTCCAACACCGCTTGGCCGTCGTCCATGCCGAATTCACCCTTGAGCCGGGCGACTGTATACGCTGCTGATGTATCGACGTCGATTTCCATATTGATTCGATCCCTGGTTCCGTCTGAATGTCGGACGGCACGCTCGTTGGTGTCAGAGCGGTTACCTACTTCCGGAAGTTGCCCAGGTCGCGCTTACGCAGCACTCGCCGCGGGATCAGGAAGTTCTCGCCCTGAAACAGCGTTACCTCGGCCGTGATAATGAACACGACAGAATCCAGGCCACCGCGCGACTCGCGGATCATCCGTTCGAGCGCCTGATTCTTGAGCAGCCCCATTGGCGGTTCCTCGTACTCGCTGTTGTCCGCCTCGAAGACAAAGACGTACTCTTCACCTTCCTTGACGACTCGGCCGACCTGCTCGTAGAGCACGTGGCCGTCGGGCAGCAGGGGGCGGCCACGCCGGTCGCCGGAGAGCGGGGCGCGATCGACTATCTCGTCCGGCTCTCCCTTGGGCTGAAGCGGGACAGCCTGGGGTTGTTCCTTCTGGAATTCACGAATCAGGTCCGCGGCTGAGGGCTGCCTGGCCGTGCCGGGTTCCTGCTCCTGCGGTTGAGCTTTGTCCGCCGTGGGCAGATCACTCTGGGGCGCCTCGGCCGGGGGTTGATCTCCGGTGGGTGAGCCGGACGGCGGCGCCTCTTGTGCCGTGGCGGTGAGCGACAGGAAGGCCGCACCACAGGCCAGGGCAGCGACAATGCGTAGGGTAGATCCGACGTTCATGGGTAAGTCTCCACATACCCGAGACAGCGAACACGATCCGTCCGGCGTGGGACCGCCGAGTCGCCACGCCGGCGCGTTCGGCCATCGTCCCGGCTTCCACGCCGCCGCTGGCGTTGGCGTACCCCTCGTCGCTCGGCCGCAGGGCGCCTGATTATATCGGCGGCGGCGGCGAAGGGAATTCTCGGATGTGGCTATTTGTGCCCCAGTTGCTTGCGGGGTTCCTCGGCGGTGTTCACCGGTATTTTGCAGACGTAGTTTTCGCAGACGTACGCGGTGGGCACGCCACCAATACGGATCTTGCCCGCCAGCAGGGGGATGGCGGCACCGTCCGCCGGAACGTCATCTGCCGCGTGCACCACTACCTTGTTGGGCAGGTAGCCGGCGTAAACTTCGCGGACCAGGGCCCGCGTGGCAGGATCCTGGGCAGCGCCGATCACGGCAATCTCCTTGGCTTTACCATGCAGGAAGTCAACGGCACACAGCAGCCGTTCAGCAGACCCGGGAGACCGCTCCACCGTCGGTTTGAAGGCCCGAAAGATGGCGAGGGCCTTCTCCTTTAGGTCTTTGCGGTCGGCCAGCAGCGCCAGGCGCAGAAGGTTCATCGCCTGGACCGAGTTGCCCGACGGTATGGCGCCGTCGTGGGGACTCTTGGAGCGTGCCAGCAGTTCCTCGGCGTCGTCGGCGGTGAAGAAGAAGCCTCCACCGTCGTCGTCGTGGTAGTGCTCGATCAGGGTATCGTTGAGAACGATCGCCTCGCTGAGCCAGCGGGAGTCGAAAGTGGCCTCGTAGAGGTTTAGCAGGCCCTCGATCATGAAGGCGTAATCGCTCAGGTAGCCAGTCAGGTGAGCCTTTCCCTGGCGGTAACTGCGCAGCAGTCTTCCGTCCGTCCGCAATCGGGTCAGGACGAAATCCGCCGCTCGGGCAGCGGCCGTGGCATACTCGGGCCGGTCGAGCACCCTGGCGCCCTTGGCCATGGCAGCAATCATCAGGCCATTCCAGCCGGTTAGCACCTTGTCATCCAAGGCCGGTGCCACTCGTCTGCTGCGGGCCACCAGCAGCCTCTCGCGCATCGACGCCAGTCGCCCTCTCAATTCGCCCGCGTTGAGATTCTTGCGTTCGGCGTAGCGGTCGAGAGGTACCGGCAGGTTGAGGATGTTCTTGGGCCCACTGGGGGCGTGACCGCGCGACTCGAACCAGTTGCCGCGGTCAGTGACGTCGTACACGTCGCAGAACAGCCCGGCATCCTCCTCGCCCAGCACCTCGGTTATCTGTTCGACGGTCCAGACGTAGTAGGCGCCTTCCAGCCCCTCGCTGTCGGCGTCCCGCGTTGAGTAGAAACCGCCCTCCGGGGACTGCAGGTCCGCGATCACGTAGTCGAAGATGTCGCTCGCGACGTCTCCATATTGCTGCTTGCCGGTGTCCTGGTGGGCGTCGAGGTAGATCGAGCTGACCAGCGCCTGGTCGTACAGCATCTTCTCGAAGTGGGGCACCAGCCAGCGGACATCGGTGCTGTAACGGCAGATACCTCCGACCAGATGGTCGTAGATTCCACCGCGGGCCATGTGATCAAGCGTCAGCTCGACCGTCGCCAGCAGCGAGCGGTCTCCGGTACGGGCATATTCGCGGAGCATGAGCTCCATGGCCATGCTCGGCGGGAACTTGTTGGTTCCGCCTCCGGACATCCCGCCGTACTGCGTGTCAAAGTACCGTGCCAGCGTGTGGACGGTCTGGCTGACCATCTCCAGGCTGATCACGTCTTCCGCCGGCGGCGGTCCAGCCGCCCAGGACAAAACGTGCCGGCGGACCTCTTCACTCTGGGAGACGATTTGCTCCCGTTCGTTCGCCCAGGTGTCCGCGATCCTGGAGAGCAGCCGCGCAAAGTGGTCTGGCGGGAAGTACGTGCCAGCGAAGAACGGCACCTTGTCAGGCGTCATGAAGACGCTCATAGGCCAGCCGCCGTGGCCGGTCATTTGCTGGGTGACGTGCATGTAGATCTCGTCTACATCGGGGCGTTCCTCGCGGTCCACCTTGACGCACACGAACCGGTCGTTGAGCAGGGCGGCGATCTCCTCATTCTCGAAGCTCTCATGCTCCATTACGTGGCACCAGTGGCAGGCCGCGTAGCCGATGCTCAGGAAGATCGGCTTTTCCTCCCGGGCGGCTTTCTCGAACGCTTCAGCCCCCCAGGAGTACCAGTCCACCGGGTTGTGGGCGTGCTGCAGCAGGTACGGACTCGTCGAGTCTATCAGCCGGTTGGTGTGCTTAGGCTGCGTCTCGGTGCTCATACGTCGCCCCTGTCCTTCTGTTGCGCCAGTGGTATTGGCTGCCGCGCCTATGGCCAGCGCGCAAACCGCTAAACCCTGTCTGCGAAACCGCGTACCGGTCATAGGGTCCTCCCGCGCGGGAGCCGGAGATGCTCCCGTGCCCGTTGCGAGGATTGTAGACCGCGCT
>JANQGB010001140.1 GCA_028277545.1 Phycisphaerae bacterium
TGTGGCTCCGGCATCCTGCCGGTGCAAGCACAGGCTGGAAGCCTGTGCCACGTACACACAGGCCAGAGACCTGTGATGCTGGGGACACAGGCCTCTGGCCTGTGAGTACGTGGCACAGGCTTCCAGCCTGTGCTTGCACCGGCAGGATGCCGGTGCCACACGGTGTGGCGTATCCGATTAAGGAAAGCTGTGCGCTACCAGGTCATGGCTTCCTGGAACGCGGCGAAGTCAACCAGGTCCACGTCATCGTCAGCGTCAAAGTCAAAGACCGCCAGGCAGACGTGGGCGCACGTCGGGTCGGGCGGTGCCGGTGGACTACTCGGACCAGCCAGGCACTCCAGCAGAGCGGCAAAGTCCTGCAGATCCACCGCCGTGTCGGCGTCGAAATCACCCGGGCTGAGCGTCTCACAGGCGTCGGGCACCAGATTGTCGTTGCAGTCCTGGTTGGGCAGTTCCTCCACCCGCACATTGTCGTAGATGATGAAGTTCTCTTCCGCCGGGGCGGCGATGGAGTCGAACGGGTCCAGGTATCCGATCATCACGTTGCCGGAGTCGACCGTGATCCCGCTGACCACGGCGAGGAGTGTGCCGTCGAGCAGCCACTCGATCCGGCCGCCGAGTTGACGAATCTCCACCTCGACCCAGTGCCTGCCCGGGACACCGGGTGTGTCGAACTCCGGCCCTGGGAACAGGGACTGGTACAGCGCAGCGGTGTGGTTCTGGCTGCCGGCCAGGTAGACGCCGGAGGCCACGCTGAACATGGCGTCGCCTTCGTAGGCCCGGTAGTCCTGCGAGGCCCCGCCCTCGCCCGAGACCGCGAAGGAGTACCCGTCGCTGTCGGGGTTCTCGTTCCAGACCACCTCGGTAGCAGTGTGATTGATGCCCGCGGTCATGAACTCGGTCGATGAGGGACCGTCGCCGTAGTTGATCCACATGTCGAACTTGAAGGCGTAGTTGTCGACGAAGGTCTGTTGCATCGGATAGGCGCTGAGCGCCGCTGCCTGGTGCAGGGAGTCGTTGTTGTTGACGGTGAACTTGACTCCGATGGTCGTTGGTTCAGCACAATTCGGCGCCGGGGGGATGCCGTGCACCCCGTAATCGAAAGCGAAATCCGCGGTGTAATCGTCTGATGAGGTGAGCAGATCCCAGCTCAGCCCCGACGTGCCGGCGTCGAAGTCGTCGGCGAAGGTGACAATGCCGGAAGTGGTGATGTCGTCGCAGCCCTCGATCACGATGGCGTCGTACAGCGCCAGGGCGTAGTTCCGGCCCAGTTGGAACAGACGCTCGGGTTGCCAGCCGGGAATGAAACCGGCTTCGGGCGTGAACGTGTACTCGGCGTTCAGGCCCTCGGGGAGGTGAGCCCAGTGCCGGGAGATGCCGGGCCCGTCGTCCTCCACCGTGGCGGTCATGATGCCGATGGCCGGCTCGCGGGACACCAGAGCCTGGGTGAAGGGGCTGGCCACGTGTTCGGGATACATCCAGATGCCGTACTCAGTCGCCCGATTGTAGGAGTGGAAGTCGAAGAAGTAGTCAGCGTTGCTGTTGGTGTCAGCCTGCATGGCCGCGGTCACCACCGCGATGTCGGTGAAACCGACGGGGTCGTTCCAGTGGCGGTTGTGGTCGGTCCAGGGGTTTTCCGGGCTGGTGCGGGCGTGGCCTGCCCAACGACCGTCCGGGTTGCAGTTGGGGTAGACGTAGAAGTCGGCCTGCTGCCGCAGGGCGGCGGCCCGGGCGTCCGGGCTGAGGATGAAGTCGACCATGCCCTGGAAGGTGTAGCTGCCCGTGGTCTCGTTGGGGTGATTGCCGGTGGTCAGTACAACGACCGTCTTCGGCCCCGGCACCGACGGATCGCTAACGGTGTACCCATAGATGACATGCTGGGGCACGATTCGTCCCTTGTCGGTCAGCGTCCCGTCGTTGGACAGGCCGATTACCAGATTCGAGTCCGAGCTGGGTGTCGGTCCGACAAACGGGCTACTGCTGACGTCTTCCACGTGATCGTCGGTCATCGACAGCGGATAGGGCAGCCCGTACGCCAACCAGACGACATCCTCGACAAAGGGCGCGTCGTTCCAGAAGCGATAGTAGCCGCTGCTGTTCTCCCCGTTGTCGAAAAAGAGCCATTCTTGCTGGTCATAGCTGTACACATAGCGGTGGCTGCTGCTGAGGCTGTAACCGGCGGCGTGGTCGTTGGAGATGCGGAACTCGGGGTCCAGGCCAAGCATCCCCGAGGCCCGCACGTAGATCCATCGGCTCAGGTAGATGTCGGTGCGGGGTCCCAGTGTGATCTGGGCCTCGGTGA
This sequence comes from Phycisphaerae bacterium, assembly GCA_028277545.1. GTDB lineage: Bacteria > Planctomycetota > Phycisphaerae > UBA1845 > UBA1845 > JANQGB01. The sequence goes on from JANQGB010001140.1 coordinate 2,303, forward strand.
TCGTGGTGCCCGCATCCTCCAGGGCCCCATGGTCGAAATCCCAATCCAGGATGATCTCGCCGGCCGCCGGACCAGCGGCTAGCAGCAGGACAACCGCCCAAAACAAGCCAGCCCTGGTACTGGCGTGGTGGCGAGATTTGGCATGGGTGACACCAAGTGTCGGAACCATCTTCTTCCCCCCTGGGACCATCTCAACTCTAATTGTATCGAACCGGGTGGCTGGCTCCAAACCTGCGCTGTCGTCAGCTCATGCAGGTGCAAAGACACTCACTCTGCCGGTACGTAGGGCATCTAGGCGGCCGGGAGCAGCGTCGCGGCGACCGCCTTGGGTTGAAATGGTGCGTGAGGACCTGCTAAGCACCACCACTGATTACACGACGAATCGCCCCATAGCCCTGCCTGTTGCCTGCCAATTGCGTCAACCTCCACAACGCAACGCTTTGAGAGCCGCGGTATCGTCCTTTCACTGTTTCATGACGTTTGCAAGCGGGCTTTCCAAGCCGGTCTGGCCGGAGGTGGACAGGCCGCTGCCCCTATCGGCTACTCCGAACTGTTCTCCGCGGCCGGCTCGGGGGCGAGCAGTTCGCGCAGTCGCTCGTGCCGGTAGGCGAAGATCTTGCGCAGGTCTGGAGAGACGAGAATCCGGTTGACGAGGGCTGGACCGGGAACTCGATAGTCCACCCGGTCGCGAACCAGGGTCCTTCTGCCACGGGCTATGAAGACGTGTTCGTGGATCCACTGCTTATACGGCCCGCGACGCTGCTGGTCCACGAAGCGGTAAGGCGGGTCCCAGTCGGTTATTTCGCTCTGCCAGGTGATGGGAACTCCGTGGATGTGCATGCGGTAGTCGATGCGCATGCCAACGTACATGGCCAGCGGGGGGGGCGTCAGCACTTTGAACCGCAGCCAGGGGGGCGTGATCCGCTCCAGGTTGAAAGCGTCGGTGAAGAAGGCGAAGACGTACGCCAGTGGCCGATCGAGCCATTGCTCGGTGGTCAGGCGATAAGTCTTGCGACCGATTGGTAACAGGTCGACTGTCGACAAATGTGACGATTCGCTGCCCGCAGCATGCATACCTCGTGTCCCGTCAGTGCCGTCAGGAATAATAGGCCGCCTCTGGCGGGGCCGGCCAATTACCATTCCAGCCGAGTATAGGTATTGCTGGTGCCAGTCAAGGGTCGATAACTGCGATGGAGCCATTGCCCTTGCCTACGGACTGCGCGACCAGCGGAGGACAATCGTGCTCAAGGAACTGGTCGGACAGGTTTTGACCGAGACGCCGGTCGGCGCGGCCGTGGGCTGGTCGGCCCGTGCAGCACGTCTCGACAGAATCCTTCCAGACCGGATTCGGGCGCTGCTGCGATTGCCACACCTAGTCTCGGTGACCTTGCCCGACGGGCAGACGGTGCGCCTTCAATCCGCCGGGGCCTACGACGAGATCGCCAGCGCCTTGATGTGGCGCGGTTTCGACGGGTACGAATCCGAGACCACGGCACTGTTCTACCAGCTAAGCCGTGGCGCCGATTATGTTTACGACGTCGGCGCGCATTCCGGCTACTTCTCCCTCCTGGCTGCCGCGGCCAATCCGCGAGCCCGAGTCCATGCCTTCGAGCCGATCGGTTGGATCTGCGATCAGTTACGAGGCAACATCAGGATTAACGGATGCGACGGCGTCTATTGCGAGCAGATGGCCGCCGAGGCAACAGACGGGACCGTGGAACTCTATATTCCCAGGGGCCCCTCACCGTTCGGTGCCTCGAGCGTGGCCGGGTTCCGGTCGCCGGCATCTGCGGTGAGCGTGCCGGCCATCACGCTGGATACGCACGCAGCAGAGCATGAGGTGCCCAGAGTCGATCTGATCAAGATGGACGTGGAAGGGGCTGAGCACCGCGTTCTGGCCGGAATGGAACGTCTCCTGGCGGTGAGTCGGCCTGTCATCATCAGCGAGGTGCTCTACGGCCGGAACGAGGTTCAGCAGCAGGTCCTCCTGGAGAAGCACGGCTACCGTTGGTTCTGGATCACCGACCAGGGGCCGGTGGCTCGCGACAACATCAAAGGTGACAAGGGCTACCGGTTCCGCAACTACCTCTTTGTCCACCCCGCCCGCCGGAATCTTGACGCCCTCCTTCCGGCAGACCTGCGCGATCGTCTGGCTTTATAGACTAGCCGGAAGGTAGCCGGGTCTTCTCCCGACTGCGGATGCGGTGTTACTCCTGCCAGGCCTTGGAGCGTGACCGCGTGACCAGCCGAACGGGGTAGAGTCGCTGAAACTCCCAGTCCTGGTGCGCGACCTCCAGCATGGTTTGTACGCTGGGGTCCACTTTTCCCTCGAAGCGTTTCTTCTTCCCGACCACCAGCGTGATGGGACGCTCCAGGTCGATCAGGTCCGCGTTGAGCAGGACCTCGATCTCAGCCGAACGTCTCGATTCTACCTCGATGCGCTGCCCGTCGATATGGCCGCCCAGGTAAGCCAGCTTCTTCTCCAGAAACCTCGTGACATACTCGTCGAGGTCGGCGCCCAGCGGCGTGCTGATGGAAATCTGGTTACCGGCCCAAGGGCGGCCGGCGAACTTCCGTTGCCGCAGCCAGGCGATGCGTCCCTGCGGCGGATACCGGAACCAGTGGCTGACCTCGAGAGGCGCCGGCTCTCGCCGCATCTTCAGGAACTTCCCGACCCGATCCAACGGCGGAGTGACATTGCCGTGTCCCACACCGGCAAGTTCTACGGCGTTGATCGGCAGGTTCATCTCCGCGCCCAGCCGGTCTATGCGCCGGTTTATCCCGGCAATTCCTCCGCGGGTGGAGAGACTTCCCTTGTCGTCCAGGTTATCCCCTTCGCCCCAGACGGCCAGCACGGGCAGATTGTTCAGGTTCGTCAGGAGCAGCGGGTGAGCCTGCGGCACGGGTAGAATCAGCGTGCCGGCCAGCGGTATGGCGGAGGCTAGCTCGTCGGTGTAGAGCGTGGCCAGCAGCCACGAGCTGTGACCGCCGGCGGAGTAACCGAAGGCATAAACGCGGTTGGTGTCCAGGTGATAGCGCTGTCGCAGCTCCTTGAGCATTGCCGGCGGATC
>JANQGB010001199.1 GCA_028277545.1 Phycisphaerae bacterium
TTCTAATGTGGCCGCTTGCTCTAAACAAGTTTTTTTGGCGACAAGGCGTTACTCGCCGCGAGGTCCAGGCGCGCAGAAGCGATGGCGTGTGCCTAGTCCATATGGAGTCTTTCGCCCCAACACCTTGGCCCGCACCGCCACAGACAACGGCTGATCGGCTGGCTCAAAGAATGCCGCCGGGTCTTCAGCCGGTTCGAGAAGACCGCCAAGGACTTCACCGGCATGATCAGCCTGGCCTTCATCCAAAGGTATCTGCGATTGCCTTTCATCGTCTGATCCTTTCCAGTTGGACCAGACTAACGAGTCAGGTGGACCAGTTTTCGTAACCTCGACCAGTGCTCGAAACGCTTGCTCGCCAATACCAAGAGGGTTGCCGTTAGTTGATAGAGCAGGCGACTGCTAATCGCCATGTCGCTGGTTCGAATCCAGCTTGAGGAGCACATCCCTTGACCACACCGAAATCTAATCACTAAGATGCATCTCATGTCCTCTACCATTGCCGATCATCACACCGATGCTGTTACGGCCCGCCAAATACGACAGTTCACTCAGGGTCCGGCCCACCATTACCCTCTCTACTACTTCATCCCCAGTATCACCGCGGACGCGCGTGACATGATCGTCCACCATGTTCGAGACCAGATCGTGCAACTGCACCGACTGGACTTGGTCAGTGGACAGTGCCACCCGTTGACCGACGCAGCAGATGAGGGATTGACCGGCTGGGCGATCTGGTGCGATCCCCTGACCCGCGGCGTGTACAACCACCTGAGTGCGCTTAATCTGCGGCATAACGAGGTGTGCTACTTCCAGGACACAAACGGCGAAGCCGAGCTGTGGACGGTCAACGTGACGGGTGGCCGACAACGGCGAATTGTGACCCTGACAGGTCGGTTGCCGATCGCGCAGAACGCGTTTTCGCCGGACGGCGAAACTTTCGTCTTCATCCACACCGACCGAGCCTCATACTTATCCTCGCTGGATGAGCGAACCGGCGGGTTACAAACCCGTGCAGGCAACGAGGAACACGAGCAATGGCGGCGGCGCACACCAGTGACGGTCAGCGCGATCGATCGCAGCAACGGCGTGATTCGCGACGTGTTGCACCTGGATTTTCACGTGCATCACGTGCTGTTTCTCGACGACCGAACGTTGCTGTTCAACCACCTCCGCAACGGCCTGGGCATGTGGACGCACGATCTGGCCACGGGCGAGCAGAAAACTCTGGGCTCGACACGAGCCGACCACCACATTGTCCACCAAGTGATTACTCGCCGCGGCGTACTCTATGAGGCGGTCAACGCCGCAGCCCAACCCCCGACGTATCGGCTCGGACGTTGGGATCCGATTACCGGCCATGTCGAGGACTACCCCGTCCCGGCCGGAGGCTACCTACATACGGGACACGACCCGGAAGGGCTGGTGCCGATTCTCGAAGATGCTGGCCCGACGGCGCACACGCTTATGGTTGTGCGTCACCTCGCCGACAAGTCACGGCGCCAGATCGTGCCGATCCGTGATCTGTCCCTTTATCCGGCCCGGGGGCAGCGATACCACGGCCACCCGTTTCTCGGGCCCGCGCCCGGACAGGCAAACGGACGCGACTGGCTGTACCACACCGCTTGCGTCGATGGCACGGCACAGGTATGCGCCGTCGATGTAGCGGACCTCGTGCGTCACTGCGACGATTGGCGCGTCGGACCGGTGTGAAGCGCTTGGTTCATGGCTGGGGCGGGGGAAGCTGGTCGGCACCCACCAACTCGCCGTAGAAGGGGTGGGACAGACGATCGGGTGATCGGCCAAGGATCATTCCGTCGAGCGCCTCTACAGTACGTTTAGTAATCTCGTCGAGGGGCAGGCGGAAGTAGGCCACATTACCAATGAGGCCGGGATCATCGGTCAGGTCGCTGAGGCAGATAAGCGCCCGGCGAGAGGCCAAACCGTCACCCTGCGTCTGGGCGGCCTGAGCCAGTGTACGCATAGAGGAGAACGTATGGGTG